>CAZWNX010000020.1:0-32289 GCA_964635395.1 uncultured Lachnospiraceae bacterium | reverse complement strand
GCAGCTGTAAAGATGCGATTAGCAAGGGCAAGACAAGCTCTAAAGCTGGAAATGGAGAATTAGAATGAAAGTAAATGATATTATACAAAGCTATGAATCCATAGAAACAAAAGATGAATTTGATCAAAATGTGATGAATGGAATATCTAATAAAAGAAAAGTGCATAGAAAGAGGAGAAAAATGATGGCATCGGGAATTAGTATTATATGCTTATTTCTTATAGCAAATTTTGGGTGCTATGCATTTTCAACGAACTATCGTTCATGGCTAGGCGAACGGTTGGGAATAAGCGAAAAAGGTACACATAGTATACAAAAAACAACAGTTAGTAATGATATAACCATGGAAGTTGTTGCATCTCGTGTTGTAGGAAATACAGGAGTTATTCTTGTGACATTTGCAAAAAATAATAATAAGGAATTTATTGAAGATATAAATCTTGATGAGATGATTTTAGCGTTTGAAAACAAGACACTATCAGATAGCATTATCGGATTATCTACACAACTCCAAAATGGAAACACAGTTTTAGAATGCTTAATAACCTTCCATGTGGATGAAAAATATCTTGGTAAATCAATTGAATTGCATATAAAAGATTTAGTGAGCAAAGAAACGGGAAAACAAATATATAAAGGCGACTGGATAACTAGTATTACGTTAAATCAAGACACTTCCCAATCCACCACCGATAGACTCAAAACATCTGTAAAAGTAATTGTAGAAGATACTCGCTATGAACTTGAGGAACTAATGATTACAGATACAACAATTGAAATAAAAGCAAATGAAATCGAGAAGCTAACCTCGAGTGATAATGGAATCTCATCATTCTATGGAGCAAAGACCAAGATTGTGTATAAAGACAAGCGTGTTATGAACACCACTTGCTCGCCGGATGTTCAGGGGAATTTAATCATATGGTTTGAGGATGCAAAGGACACCAAAAGAATATCTCAAATATACATCAACAATGTTCCAATTTTAGAGGAATAACCTATAACTACAATAGAAAAGAGACTGCTTCTTGGATCTAAAATCCAAGGAACAGTCTCTTATTATATATGGATACTTATTAAGCGAAATATCTTTCTAATAATCCCTTAAATGCTTTACCATGTCTAGCTTCGTCTCTTGCCATTTCATGAACAGTGTCATGGATTGCATCAAGATTTGCTGCTTTTGCACGTTTTGCCAAATCAAATTTACCCATCGTAGCACCATTTTCTGCTTCTACACGCATCTGAAGATTCTTTTTGGTAGAATCGGATAATACTTCTCCAAGAAGCTCAGCAAATTTAGCAGCATGCTCTGCTTCTTCAAAAGCAGCTTTTTCATAGTACATACCGATTTCAGGATATCCTTCTCTGTGAGCCACTCTTGACATTGCAAGATACATTCCCACTTCTGAACATTCTCCATTAAAATTAGCTCTAAGATCTGCCATAATGTCTTCGCTTGAACCCTGTGCAACTCCCAAAATGTGCTCAGCCGCCCATGTCATTTTGTCATCCTGTACTACGAATTTTACACTAGGTGCATTACAAACTGGACAATTTTCTGGTGCACTATCTCCTTCATGAACATAACCACATACTCCACATACATATTTCATAACTTCTTCTCCTTTGGGTATAAAAATTTATTTTTTGTTATTTGTGAATACATTGATCACAGAGTCCGTAAAAATAAGTAGCATGACCCTGTATTTTACCAGCAAATTGTTCTTGCGCGGACGTTACCAAAGAGGGTGAATCCTCCAAATCCAAGTCAAGAACGCTTTTACACTGAGTGCAATAAAAATGGAAGTGGGGAGCAGTTGTGGCATCAAAGTGATCTACCCCATCTTCAAGATGTAGCCTTAATATAACTCCTAAATCAGATAACAAGGTTAAATTTCGATAAACCGTGCCCAAACTAATATTGGGAAATTCTTTTCGAACATTCATATAAACCATGTCTGCACTAGGATGATCTTTTCTTGTTTGTAAAAAATCAATAATTGCTTCTCTTTGTCGACTATACTTTAGAGCTGCCATAGTTTTCCTCATGAGTATTAAAAATAGTAATGATTACTGTTTCAATATAATATGAATTAATGCATCTGTCAATAGATATTACAAAAGATATGATAATGGATATTAAAATTTTATAAAATCGATAATATTCTCCTTAAGTGCGTAGACTTAAAATCGATACATCGTTATAATGAACATCAGTTAATAAGATTCTTAGAAAAGAGGTAATTATGGATAATTTTACATTTCATAGTCCTACATTTTTTGCATTTGGTAAAGAGCAGGAAGAGAATGCAGGTAAATACGTGAAACAGTTTGGCGGAAGCAAAGTACTCGTTCACTATGGCGGGGGAAGTGTTGTACGATCTGGATTATTAGATCTGGTAAAGGATTCACTAACGAAGGAAGACATTGCATTTGTTGAACTTGGAGGAGTATTACCAAATCCTAGATCCGGACTTGTGTATCAGGGTATTGAACTTTGTAAAAAAGAATCCGTTGATTTTATTTTGGCAGTGGGTGGTGGAAGTACCATTGATTCTGCCAAGGCAATTGCTGCAGGTGTAGTATATGATGGAGATTTCTGGGATTTCTATCAAGGAAAAGAAATCACTCAGGCGCTTCCAGTGGGAACAATTCTTACGATTGCGGCAGCAGGCAGTGAGGGAAGCCCAGATTCGGTTATTACCAAGGAAGAGGGTATGTTTAAAAGAGGTGCAAGTGGACCAGCGATTCGTCCCAAATTCTCGATTTTAAATCCGCAATTAACGCAGACACTTCCAGCATATCAGACAGCATGTGGTGCAACCGATATTATGGCACATGTATTAGAACGATATTTCACCAATACAAAAGAGGTAGAAATTACAGATCGCTTATGTGAGAGTATTCTATTAACAATGCTAAAAGAAGTACCAAAAGCAGTAGCAAATCCGGATGATTACGAAGCAAGAGCCAACATTATGTGGGCGGGTATGGTTGCTCACAATAATATCGTAGGAGTCGGAAGAAGCCAGGATTGGTCTAGCCATGTGATTGAACATGAACTTTCAGCACTTTATGATTGTGCACACGGAGCAGGTTTGGCAGTTGTATTCCCAGCTTGGATGAGCTATACAATGAACCATGATATTAGCAGATTTAATAAGTTAGCGGTTCGCGTTATGCAGTGTGATCTTGATTTTGATCACCCAGAAAAGACGGCAAAAGAAGGAATTGCGAAGCTAAAAGCATTTTTTGCATCCATTGGAATGCCAGTGACATTAGAGCAATTAGGTGGCAAAGAAGAGGATATTGAGCAAATGGCTGAGAAGGCTTGTTATGGAGACTTACGAGAAGGAACAATTGGGGGATTCGTCTCGTTATCCAAAGAGGATGTAATCAAGATTTTTCATTTAATGAAATAGGGGTATTAACGAGGTGATAAAGATATGAGGCACCATAAAAAGGGGTTTACTCTCAAAAGTAAACTGATTATTGCAAGTGTTTCCATGGTTTTAATGCCATTGCTTTTTACAACGGTATCCTTTCTTTTCATACGAATGTACCTAAATCATTCTATGGGACCCAAGGCATTTGATGCCATTGTATCTCCAGAAGCGACAGAGACCTTTATGGTGGATATGTTGATTTCAATTGTATTCATCTTAATGATTAGTACATTCACATTACGAAAATGGATTGACAGGGAGATGGTGAAACCCATTCGTGATTTAAGTATAGCAATGGAGAAAATTAAGGAAGGAAATCTGGAATATCGATTAGACAACAAATATGCTGGAGAAGTAAATGTACTCTTTGATGATTATGAGGAAATGAGGCTTCGATTAAAGGAATCCATCGAAGAAGGCATGGAGAACGAAAAGCTGAATAAAGAGCTTGTCAGTAATATCTCTCATGATTTAAAGACACCGATTACGGCAATCAAGGGATATGTTGAAGGAATTATGGACGGGGTTGCAGATACGCCCGAAAAGATGGATAAGTATATTAAGACAATTTATAATAAAGCAAATGATATGGACCGCTTAATTAATGAACTTACCATTTATTCCAAAATTGATTCCAATCGAATTCCCTACAATTTTCATCGTATTTTGGTTTCAGAGTATTTCAGGGATTGTGTGGAGGAAGTTGGTCTCGACTTAGAATCCAAAAATATCGAACTTAGCTTTTACAATCTCGTAGACGAATCCGTGAGAGTTATTGCAGATCCTGAGCAGATTCGAAGAGTAATTAGCAACATTATTGGTAATAGTGTTAAATATATGGATAAGCCAACTGGCGAAATTGAAATTCGTATTTTAGATGCCATTGATTCCATTCGAATTGAAATCGAAGATAATGGAAAAGGAATTAATCCAAGAGATTTATCAAGAATTTTTGAACGATTTTTCAGAACGGATGCGTCAAGAAATTCGGCAAAGGGTGGAAGTGGTATTGGGCTATCCATTGTCAAAAAAATTATTGAAGATCATGGTGGTTATATATGGGCTACAAGTAAAGAAGATGAGGGGACTTGTATCCATTTTGTGCTTAGAAAATATCAGGAGACGCCAGATGAATAGAAAAGACAGAGAGGTCAGTATGAATAAAATATTAATTATTGAGGATGAAGAAACAATTGCAGATTTAGAGAGAGACTATTTGGAGATTAACGGATATGAAGTCGATATTCGCAATGATGGAAGAGAGGGGCTAGAGCTTGCTCTCAACAAGGAGTATGGACTCATTATTTTGGATCTAATGCTTCCAAGTGTGGACGGATATGAAATCTGTAAGCGCGTGAGGGAACATAAGAATATTCCAATTATCATGGTATCAGCCAAAAAAGAAGATATTGATAAAATCAGAGGATTGGGACTTGGAGCAGATGATTATATGACCAAGCCATTTAGTCCAAGTGAACTTGTGGCTAGGGTAAAAGCACATCTTTCAAGGTATGATCGTTTGATTGGAAGCAATCAAAAGAGCAATGATATGGTAGAGATCAGAGGAATTCGAATTGATAAGACAGCACGCCGTGTATATATTGATGGGGAAGAAAAAGCCTTTACTACAAAGGAATTTGATTTATTGACCTTTTTGGCAGAGAATCCAAATCACGTATATACAAAAGAAGAGCTATTTCGTGAAATATGGGATATGGATTCCATTGGTGATATTGCAACCGTTACAGTACATATCAAGAAAATCCGTGAGAAAATCGAGTTTGATACGGCGAAGCCTCAATATATTGAAACCATTTGGGGTGTTGGCTATCGGTTTAAGGTATAACGATAGATGAATCTAACAGAAACGAATTCTTATAAAGTTCTCTTTGAAGACAAAGAGATGATTGCAGTTCATAAAGCTAGTAAACTTGCGACGCAGACCAAGAGTATCACAGAAAAAGACCTCTATACGATGCTAAAGCAAAGAATGGGAAAAGATGCCTATCTTGGAATGATTCACCGATTAGATCAACCAGTGGAAGGAATTGTGATCTTTGCGAAAACAAAACAGGCAGCAGGTATGATTTCCGCACAGATGAATGGAAATGGATTTGAAAAAGAATACCTAGCCGTCGTTTATTGTAGTCAGCCTCTTCCAATGAGTCAACCGGGCGATTCGAAAACGCAGATGGTGAAGCACTATTTACTAAAAAATGGAAAAACAAATACCTCGCAAATTGTAAAGGTTGGAACACCGAATGCAAAAGAGGCAGTTCTGTCCTATGAAGTAATGGAGCAAACGTCAGGTTATGCTTTGGTAAAGATCAATTTGGAAACAGGCAGGCACCATCAGATTAGGGTGCAATTGGCAGATGTGTTTGATGGAATTGTAGGAGATGACAAGTACGCTAAACCTTTTAGACAGGGCAATGGAAACCAGATCAATAGTCAAATCCCTATGAGTGGTAATGGCATTGCGCTTTGCGCCTGCAAGGCAACTTTGAAGCATCCTAAGACGAAGAAAAATATGGTGATTGAGACAAAACCATCCAATGAAGTTTTTCAAATGTTTGATCTTTTCAAAAATCAGTAATTCTATTTTAGGATTACTGACTTTTTTTGTTTTAAAATTTGTTTCAAAATGAATCTTCTTGTGATAGAATAAAATCGCATATGTCTAAGTGGGAATAGGAGACGAACATTATGTCTAAAAAAGTAATTCGAAAAGTACAAGAAAAAAAAGATCCATTTTTGGAAGCGATGAATATAGTAAAACAGGTTGGAATACTAATTTTTTTGGGTATCATGTTTTATTTATTTCCGTTTTATTCAAAGAATTATTATAATCAGATTGGGGAAGCAAAATTTCAATTTTTCAAACTATTTGGGATTATCTGCTTTTCCTTTTTACTGATTATTTCCATTATAACGGTTATTTATCGATTATCAAAAATGAAAGAAGGATCCATTAAAGATTGGTTTAAGAATGTATCGATTACAGATTATTTTGTGGCAGGATACGGAGTCTTTGCAACGATTTCGTATGTATTCTCAGATTATAAGGATTTGGCATTTTGGGGATATGATGGTTGGAGAATGGGGTTATTTGCCCAAATTATGTTTGTTTTGATTTATTTTTATGTATCTAGGTTCTATAAGACGAAGAGTGTATTTGTTGTTGGAATTTTAGCTGCTGCATATTTTGTATTTCTTTTTGGAGTGTTACACCGTTTTCAAATTGACCCACTGGGGTACTATACAAGTATGAATCTGGATTTTGGGACAAGGATCCGATTCTTATCAACGCTTGGAAACTCCAACTGGTATTCAAGTTTTCTCAGTATTTTACTACCCTTTGGGGTGTTTTATTATTGGCATGTAAAAAATAAATATAATCGCTATTTCCTTATTCCTTACTTAGCAATGGGATATGCAAGTGTAGTAACACAAAATAGCGATAGTTCCTTTTCAGCGGCATTTTTTGTTTTAGTTGTATTATTTTATGCTTCATTTACTTCTAATGAGAAAATGCAGCGTTTTTTAGAAGTAGTTTTGATAATGTTGCTGTCTTTTAAGGGGATTGGGATTTTGCAAAATATTTTTCCGGAACAGACAGCTGGACTTGATACGCTTTCCTATGCAATGTCTAAGGGTATGTTTACTTGGTTCCTATTAGCGGCATTTGCGATTATCTACATTCTATACAGGGTGTTTGTAAAGGAAGAGAAATTCAATATTGCGAATTATAAGTGGTTAAAATTTGTATTCATGGGAATCATTGCGGCTGGAATCCTTGCGCTAATTACTGTAATCGTCTTAAATTCCAATGGAATGCTTGCAAACCAAATGACGGGATATCTACTGTTTAATGATCAGTGGGGTACAGGTCGAGGATTTAACTGGAGAGTATGTATTGAAACCTTCTTCAAAATGAATCTAAAATCCCAATTGATCGGCGTTGGTCCAGATTCCTTCTCTAGAATATCCAGTATCTTTTTTGCAAAAGAGCTTCAGGAACAGTGGAATGGAAGTGTATTAACCAATGCACATAATGAGTGGTTAAATATTTTCGTAAATTATGGAGTGTTAGGAAGTATTGCATATATGGGAATCTTTTTCACATCGTTTAAGCGTTCGATGCAGCAAATTGGAAAAGAGCCGTATCTGTTGATGACATGTCTATGTATTATTGGATATGTAACACATAACCTCTTTTGTTATCAGCAGGTTATTTGTACACCGTTTGTATTTATTTTTATGGGGATTGGGGAGTCAATCTATCGTAATAGGAAAACAGAAGAAGCGAGGAAATAGAAATGGGAAAAGATAAGAAATTAGTAGAAGCTATCACTGCAATGGATGTTGATTTTGCGCAGTGGTATACAGATATTGTAATCAAAGCAGGGTTAATTGATTATACCAGTGTTAAAGGTTGTATGGTGATTAAGCCAACGGGATATGCAATTTGGGAATTAATCCAAAAACAATTGGATGATCGTTTCAAAGCAACAGGTGTCGAAAATGTTTATTTACCAATGTTTATTCCAGAAAGTTTGTTACAAAAAGAAAAAGATCATGTAGAAGGATTTGCACCTGAAGTTGCTTGGGTGACCCACGGTGGATTGAATCCATTACAAGAGCGTATGTGTATTAGACCTACTTCAGAAACATTATTCTGTGATTTTTATTCCAATGAAATTCAGTCTTATAGGGATCTACCAAAAGTTTATAACCAATGGTGCTCTGTTGTAAGATGGGAAAAAGAAACCAGACCATTTCTTCGTTCTAGAGAATTTCTCTGGCAAGAGGGACATACAGCACATGCGACAAGTGAAGATGCACAGGCTAGAACCATTCAGATGTTAGATTTATATGCGCAGTTTTGTGAAGAAGTGCTCGCCATCCCAGTTGTAAAGGGACAAAAGACGGAGAAGGAAAAGTTTGCTGGAGCTGAAGCTACGTATACCATTGAAGCGTTGATGCATGACGGTAAAGCATTGCAATCGGGTACGAGTCATAATTTTGGAGATGGATTTGCAAAAGCATTTGATATTACTTATACGGATAAAGAAAATAAATTACAATATGTGCACCAGACATCTTGGGGTATGACGACAAGATTAATTGGAGCTGTAATCATGGTTCATGGAGACGATTCAGGACTTGTTCTACCACCAAGGATTGCACCAGTTCAGGTGATGATTGTACCAGTTATGCAGAAAAAAGAAGGTGTTTTAGAAGCTGCAAACAGCTTAAAAGAGTCTTTGAAAAACATCAGAGTCAAAGTGGATGATTCGGATAAGAGTCCAGGCTGGAAATTCTCGGAATGCGAGATGAAGGGGATTCCTGTTCGAGTTGAAATCGGACCAAAAGATATTGAAGCAGGAAATTGTGTAATTGTAAGACGTGACACAGGGGAAAAGGAAGTTGTTAAAATAGAAGATCTTCCAGCAAGAGTGGATGAATTAATGGAAACTATCCAAAAGAATTTGTTTGAAAAAGCACTTTCTCACAGAGAAGCGCATACTTACGAAGTGGAAACGTTTGTAGATTTTAAGAAGACAATTGAGCAAAAGCCTGGTTTTGTAAAAGCAATGTGGTGTGGAAATCAGGAGTGTGAAGACCGTATCAAAGAAGAAACGGGAGCAACAAGCCGTTGTATGCCATTTATTCAAGAAGAAGTGAAAGGGCACTGTGTATGTTGTGGAAAACCAGCCAAAAAATTGGTTTATTGGGGAAAAGCATACTAATACATAGGGCAGGAGGATTTAAATGAACGTTTTAGTAATGAATTGTGGAAGTTCGTCTTTAAAATATCAACTGATTCATACAGATACAGAAGAAGTATATGCAAAAGGTGTATGCGAGAGAATTGGAATTGATGGCGGAAAAGTCGTTCATCAGGCATTTGACCAAGATAAAAAAGTGATTGAAATGGAGATTGAGAATCATACACAGGCAGTCAAAACAGTGATTTCTTTATTATTGGATCCTTCTAATCCAGTTGTGAGTTCATTAGAAGAAATCCACGCAATCGGTCACCGCGTTGTACATGGCGGTGAAAAATTCTCGGGAAGCGTTTTGTTAACGGAGGAAGTGTTAGCCGCGATTGAAGAATGCAATGACTTAGCACCTCTTCACAACCCAGCAAATCTAATTGGAATTCGTTCTTGTCAGGAAGTGATGCCAAATGTACCAATGGTAGGGGTTTTTGACACTGCTTTTCATCAGACAATGCCAAGAAAAGCATTTTTATATGGGTTACCATATGAATACTATAGAGATTATAAAGTGAGACGTTATGGTTTTCATGGCACAAGTCATGATTTTGTATCCAAACAAGCTGCCAAGGTACTTGGTAAAGATGTGAAAGATTTAAAGATTGTTGTTTGTCATCTAGGAAATGGCGCCAGTGTGACTGCTGTTCAAAATGGAGTGTCCGTAGATACATCCATGGGACTTACTCCACTTGAGGGCTTAATTATGGGAACAAGATGTGGAGATATTGATCCAGCAATCATTTCATTTTTGGCTGGAAAGCTAGAGCTTTCAACAGATGAAGTGATTGATATTTGCAATAAAAAGTCGGGTGTGTTGGGACTTTCAGATGGTTTTTCAAGTGATTTTAGAGACTTGGCAACCGCTATGGATGAAGGGAACGAGCGTGCGAAGGATGCTCTAGAAACCTATGCGTACCGAGTAGGTAAGTATATTGGAGCATATGCTGGTGCAATGAATGGAATTGATGTGATTGTATTTACGGCCGGAGCAGGTGAGAATAATAAAACCGTTCGTGCATTAGTTGGTCAGTATATCGGATATTTAGGAACGAATATTGACCCAATCAAGAATGAGGCCAGAGGTGAAACGATTATTTTGTCAGATGAAGGCAGTAAAGTAGTGACAATGGTCGTGCCAACGGATGAAGAATTAGCAATCGCAAGAGAAACAGTAAAGTTACTGTAACGAATAATACAAATAAATTTAAAAACAAAAAAGTTGTAGAGCCTAAACGGCAACTACAACTTTTTTTTGAGCTTCATTTCGATTTATGATTGCTAATATTCCCTGAACAACGATATGACATACACGCACGATGTATTCACAATCCTCTTGAACATTGCGTTTCTTCATTAGGTAATCTTGATGTGAGCGGTGAATAAACAAGAATAAATCCTCTACCTTATGAAATGATTTCGTTATTAAATTGTCTTTTGCTGCCTGTCCACTTCGAATATAGTGGCGAAGGCCAAATTTCAAGTCTTTTTCATAATAGCAATGATCTTTAAAACCACCATCATACGTAAGATTGTGTGGAAATGTAAAGTAGTCTGCAAGATAATGTACGACTTCACCTAACTGAATACAAAAAGATCGAGTATTACTATTCAGTAGAGTTGCATCGTTCGATAAGTCTCGAATGCGATCTTGCACCATTGCGTAAGTAGCACTAAACTCGTGCTTGGTTGTCAAAAAGGATGGCTTACAGTCTGGAAGAATATTTCCAATATAAAACGCCTTTTTGTACTTTCTTAATTCTTGACTAGGAATTTGGTGAACCAAATATCCAGCAAGTGAAATGTGGGATTTTTTTCTCAATCGTGTACTTCCCTTCGTATAGGCAAAAACTGCTACAAGATAAATGTTAGCACTTTAAAAAAAAAAGTCAAGTTGCTTTTGATTATGTTACAATGAATTTAATAAATATTCTCATAAATAAGTATTAATAATTGCTTGAGAGGATGATCATATGAAACAAAGAGTAAATCGCTACCTAGAATTTATGGAACAAAAAATTCAAGAATTGGATTCAAAAAGTGAATTGTCAGAGCAAGACAAGCAAACGTTATCCATCGTGAAAAAGGAGCATGTACAGCAAATTCAGTTCTTTATGCATGAAAGACAGATTCATCTGTTCGTGATGATCTGTGTTGCAATACTTTCTATGATGACGTTTTTGGTGTTGCTAATACAATTTTCATTGGGACTTTTGATTCTATTCGCAGCATTCTTGGTACTTTTAGTACCCTATATTATGCACTACTATCTGTTGGAGAACAGCGTTCAAAAAATGTATGAGCAATATGATCAACTAGAGTGGATTCTTGAGGGTGAAAATTTTAGAGATCGATGATGGAAACGGAAAAAGGGATGAAATAAGGTAAAAATAAGTGGCGTTTTGTTATAAAATATGCTAAAATTTTCATACGTATATGGCAATTATATGTATAATATTAACATATGTTTGTTGAGGGGATATGCATAATGTTTGTATCAAAAGGAGGAAACTGGCTTGAAAAAGATTATGGGTTCGATTCGATTGAGATTAATTATGGCATTTACTGGAGTATTACTAATTGTTGTTTTATTGATGGGTGTTATCACGGTACTAGTTGTTAAGAGTGGTATGCAGGCTACTGCTTTTGATAACCTAAAATTAAGAGCACAGTCAGAGGCTAGAGTTATTCAAAAAACAGTGGAAGGCGAAGTTGAGTATATGATCGCCCTTGCAAATCATCCAGTGTTGTTGGATGAGTCATTAAGTAAAGAAGAGCGTGTTGCAACGCTAGATCAAGAATTAAAGCGTTCTGGATATTTAGCATTTGCATTGGTTGATTTAGATGGAACTTCAAGTGCCAAGGATGATAAGGGCGAGTTTATTAATGTGGCCGAGCGTAAATATTTTACGGATGCGGTGAATGGAAAAGCGACGATGTCGGATGTGACAATTAGTAAGGCAACCAATTCACCAGTGGTTATCGTTGCAACTCCAGTTTATGAGAATGGCAAAGTAAAGCAAGTATTATATGGACGATTAGATGGTTCGTTCTTATGTGATTTAGCGGATAATCTAGTGACTGGAAAGACTGGATATGGTTATGTTGTAAATAGCCTAGGTGTTGTGAATGGGCATGTGAACAGGGAGCTAGTAAACACACAATTTAATTTAATTGAAGCGGTTAAAGACAATCCAGAGTACCAGGGACTAAGCGATTTAATGAAGAATGAAATGATTAAGAGAGTAGTTGGAAGTGGAACATATGATTTTGAAGGTTCTAATCGAAGCGTTGCATATGCGCCAATTGAGAATACAGATTGGATTGTTGTCGTTGGAATGCAAACATCAGAAATTGTTGAGGACTCCAATAAAATCGCACTTATTTTAGTGCTCGTAGCCATACTTTCTGTAATCATAGCAGGTATCGATATTTTAATCGTAAGTTCAAGTATTGCAAAACCAATTATTGCCGTTACCAAAGATATCCAAAGGCAGGCAGAACTTGATTTTACTGGTAGTGAGAATAGTGTATCAAGAAAATACAATAAGCGCCAAGATGAAATTGGTAAAATGATTAATGCTCTTCATGTTATGGAGGATAATATCAAAGATTTTATTATTGGAACAAATCAAACAGCGCAGACCGTATCTTCGTCAGCACTGGATTTAATGGAAATGACAGATCAGTCAGCAATGGCAATCGAAGAATTATCAAAAACCATTAATGAAATTGCGCTAGGTGCTTCGGATCAAGCTAAGAATACGGAAGAAACAGCTGAAAATATTGATCATATGGGTGTTTTATTAGAAGAAGAAGTATATAAAATAGAAGAACTAAACGCAGCGGTATCGACAATTCACAATGAAAAGGAAGAAGGACTTAAAAATATTGAGGTGCTTGTTGATCAAACAAGTAAGAATAACCGGGCATCGGATGCAATTTATGAAGCAATCCTAAGTAATAATGAAAGTACTCAGAAAATTGAAAGTGCAAGTGCAATGATTCAAAACATAGCGGATCAAACCAATCTTTTGGCATTAAATGCGGCAATTGAAGCGGCAAGAGCGGGAGAAGCAGGGCGAGGATTTGCAGTTGTTGCAGATGAAATCAGACAATTAGCAGAGCAGTCGAATAACTTTACGAGTGAGATTATCAGCGTTATTGAAGAGTTGAAATCAAAATCAAAAAGTGCAGTAAGTGCAGTTGGGGAAGTAAGAATTATCGTAAATGAACAAACGGATAGTGTAAAGGCAACAGAAGACAGGTTCTATTCCATTGCACAGGCAATTGATGCAATTAAAAGGGTTATCGACGAATTAAATCTTTCAAGTGCTCAAATGACAAAAAGTAAGAATGCAGTCATTGATATTATACAGAATTTATCAGCCATTTCTGAAGAAAATGCTGCTGGAACACAGGAAGCAGCTGCGTCAATGGAAGAGCAAAATGCAACTATTGTAGAAGTTTCTGGTTCGGCAGATCGTTTATCAAGTGCGGCAAAAGAATTAGAAGCTATTATTGCAAAGTTTAAAGTGTAGAAAGTGATTACAGTTTTAAGCGAAAGGAGAAATTATGAGTGAATTAAAGGGAACAAAAACGCAGGTGAATCTTATGACAGCATTTGCAGGAGAATCAATGGCAACCAATAAGTATGCGTATTATGCGAGCAAAGCTAAAAAAGAGGGATATGTGCAAATATCTGAAATCTTTTTAGAGACATCTCGAAATGAGAAAGAGCATGCAAAATTATGGTTTAAGGCGCTTCATGATGGGGTTGGTACAACCTCTCAAAACCTTTTGGATGCTGCGAATGGTGAAAACGAGGAGTGGACGGCAATGTATGCGGAGTTTGCAAAAATAGCCAGAGAAGAAGGATTCGTTGAAATTGCAGATTTATTTGAAGGTGTAGCTGGTGTTGAAAAGGAACACGAAGCAAGATATAGAAAATTATTAGAAAATATTGAAAGTGGTCATGTGTTTGTAAAAGATGGTGAGACTTCATGGAAGTGCGGTAATTGTGGACATATTCATGTAGGAAAGAATGCTCCAGATGTTTGTCCTGTATGTGATCATCCACAGGCATATTTTGAACTAAAAGCAGAGAACTATTAATATATTTGAAAAGAGCTTTTGCAAGATAGATGAATCATTTCAAAGAGATGACTAGTCTATAAGCAAAGGCTCCTTTTTTGAGAAAGAATTTAACATGAGCAGAAAAGCGATACTAGAAGAAAACTATAAAAAAATGGCAAAAGACATACTAAAAAAGAGACTGGATTACTATTGTGAAATAATGGGAGTAGAGTATACAGCCCTTTCCGTTCGAAACCAAAAAACCAGGTGGGGAAGCTGTTCTTCGAGGCGCTCCATTTCACTCAATTACAAACTAATCTTTGCACCAATGAGTGTAATGGACTATGTTATTGTGCATGAATTATGCCATTTACTTGAAATGAATCACTCAAAGGCTTTTTGGAATCAGGTGGAGCGGGTTTTACCAGATTATAAAGTTGCAAAAAAATGGCTCAGAGAAAATGGACATACTTTCTATTTGCCATTCCTAGAGTAATGTATAAAAGAGTAATGTGTAAAATTATTCTTAACAAAATAGAAATTGCTTGAAAAACATTGGGATGAGTATATAATGAACTTTGACTTATTTTGTCGAGGAGGAAAATTATGCTTAGAATAATTCGGTTTGGAAAGCGTTATTGGTATGTTATGCTAGTCATCCTAGTGCTATTGTTTGCACAGGCAAACTGTGACCTTGCATTACCAGAATATACATCTAAAATTGTGGATATTGGAATTACATCGAAGGGAATAGAATCCCCCGTACTAACTAGAATGAGGGTTCAGACATATGAAGACTTACTTTTGTTTTCTGATGAATCAGAGCAAGAGATCATACAATCCTCTTATCAGGAAAAAGACGATGAAATGATTCTTCTCAATGATATTACAGATGAAGATATGGAAGAATTGCGTAGTGTTGTGACCAAGAAACAAACAATGCTACTTATGTTCTATTCAACAAAAGATGAAGCCAAGGCGATGAAGAACGAATTGGCAAAATCAATGAATATGCCAGAAGATACAGATTTCATGAGTGTATTTCGGAAAATGCCAAAAGAGTATCTCACACCAGTCACCACGAAGATGGAAGAAGAATTGTCCAAAATGTCGGATATGATTGGAGAATCTTCAGCAATCGAGTTTGCATCAACAGAGTATGCAGCAATGGGTGTGGATATTGATCGGATTCAAATTGATTACCTAATTGAGCAGGGAGCACAAATGATGTTGCTAGCGCTACTTGGAATGGTAATTTCGATTATTGTATCGTATTTAGCATCTATTTTAGCAGCCAAAGTATCGATGAACTTACGTAATGATGTATTTCAAAAAGTTGTATCGTTCTCAAATGCGGAATTGAATCATTTTTCAACCGCATCTCTAATTACAAGAAGTACCAATGATATTCAACAAGTTCAGATGGTTATGACAATGATTTTTCGAATTGTTGTGTATGCACCAATCCTTGGAATCGGGGGTATCTACAAAGTTATTCAGACCAACTCTAAAATGGAGTACATTATCGTAGTAGCGGTTGGAACAGTTATGTTATTAGTGTTACTGCTTATGATTATTGCAATGCCTAAGTTCAAAGCAATGCAGTCCCTTGTGGATGGTTTGAATCTTGTATCAAGAGAAATATTGACAGGTATTCCCGTTATTCGTGCATTTAATAGAGAAAAAACAGAAAAAGAGCGTTTTGAAGAAGCAAGTAATAAATTGATGAAAACGCAGCTTTTTACAAATAGAACGATGGCATTTATGATGCCAACGATGATGTTTATTATGAATGCAATCACCATACTAATTGTATGGGTTGGGGCACATAGAATCGAAGAGGGTAATCTAAAAGTTGGAACCATGATGGCATTTATGACCTACACGATTCAAATTGTGATTAGTTTTCTTATGATTACAGTTGTTTCCATTATGCTCCCTAGAGCCTCTGTTGCTGCCACAAGAATTGAGGAAGTATTAAAACAAAAAATTGAGATTAAGGATTCAAAAGCCGCAACCCATCTTCCCGAAGAGATACTTGGCGATATTGCATTTCATCAAGTTTCGTTTACCTATCCAAAAGGGGAAGAAGAAGCCGTCTCTGATCTTACGTTTACAGCAAAGCACGGTGAAACAACAGCGATTATCGGAAGTACGGGATGTGGTAAATCGACTCTTGTTCAGTTGATTCCAAGACTCTTTGATAATACAAAGGGACAGATTACGATTGATGGAATTGATATTAAAGACTGCACACTAGAATCCCTTCGAAAACAAATCGGTTTTGTACCGCAAAAAGGAATTCTTTTCTCTGGAACGATTCAGAGTAATATTGCTTTTGGTAATGGAGATTGTGATCGTGATGAGCTTGTGAAAGCTGCTACAACTGCTCAGGCAATGGAATTCATATCGGATTATGAGAATACATTTGATGCGCCAATTGCACAAGGGGGAACCAATGTGTCCGGTGGTCAAAAACAGAGATTATCGATTGCAAGGGCGATTGCAAAGAAGCCAAAAATCTTTATCTTTGACGACAGCTTCTCAGCACTTGATTATAAAACGGACCGTGCATTACGACAAGAACTATTGAAGCAAACCAAAGAAGCAACAGTACTCATTGTAGCACAGAGAATTAGTACAATATTACATGCAGATAAAATCATCGTAATGGACGATGGTAAAATTGTTGGACAGGGTACGCACCAAGAATTACTCGAACAAAATGAAGTCTATCAACAAATCGCTCTTAGTCAGTTATCTGAAAAAGAGTTAAACATAACAAATCATGGATTGGAGGCGTAACTATGTCAGAGCAAAAAATGAGTCATACGAGTCCAAAGCGTGGTAAGATGTTTGGCGGACCAATGGGTGGTGGACCAGGAATGGGACCAGTTGAGAAGCCAAAAGATATGAAGAAGACATTTCGAAAATTAGTAGCCTATTTATCAAAATTTCATTTTGCGATGGTTGTTGTTGTGATCTTTACCATTGCAAGTACGGCATTTGGAATTTTTGGCCCCAAAATTCTTGGTAAAGCTACCACGAAGATCTTTGAAGGATTAGTTGATAAAATTCAAGGTGGCTCAGGAATTGATTTTGAGAAAATAGGAGCAATTTTACTTGGATTAGTTGGACTATATATAATTAGTACCTTTTTTAACTATATTCAAGGTTTGATTATGACGAACATCTCTCAAAAAGTAGCATTTCAGATGAGGAAAGAATTATCTGAAAAACTTCACGTACTTCCGATGAATTATTATGATCAAAGAACTTATGGTGAAATTTTATCTAGGATTACCAATGATGTGGATACCCTTGGACAGGGACTAAATATGTCCATTACCCAGCTTATCTCGAGCATAGCAATGATTATTGGAGTATTAGTGATGATGATTAGCATTAGCTGGCAAATGACAGTGGCGGCGATCATGATTCTTCCAGTTTCTGCGTTTATGATTGGATTTATTATGAAGAATTCACAGAAGTATTTTAAGGGGCAGCAGGAATATCTTGGGGCGGTAAACGGTCAAGTGGAAGAAGTCTTCAGTGGTCATCAAGTGGTCAAACTCTTTACAGCAGAAAAACAGATGATTGAAACGTTTGAAGAAACGAATCGTAAACTTTATCATTCCGCTTGGAAATCCCAGTTCTTTTCAGGTATGATTCATCCGATTATGAATTTTATAGGAAACCTAGGATATGTTGTAGTAGCTGTATTAGGAGGTTACCTATATATTCGAAAAGCAATTGAAATTGGAGATATTCAGTCATTCATTCAATATGTAAGGCAGTTTACGCAGCCGATTGGCCAGATCGCACAAGTTTCGAGCCAACTTCAGTCAACATTTGCGGCAGCGGAGCGAGTATTTGAATTCTTAGAAGAAATGGAAGAAGATCAGGTTGCAGTTGATCAGGCGCCTGTATCACCACAGCAATTATCTGGTGAAGTGAGATTTGAACATGTTAAATTTGGATATTCAAGTGATAAGATTATTATCAATGATTTCTGTGCAACCATTAAGCCGGGGCAAAAAATTGCCATTGTTGGACCTACCGGAGCAGGTAAAACAACCATTGTTAAATTATTAATGCGCTTTTATGATTTAAATGAAGGAAGTATTTTGTTAGATGGATACAAAAACACTGCATTTGAACGCACGAATTTAAGGGAAGCATTTGGAATGGTATTGCAAGATACTTGGTTGTTTAAAGGAACGATTATGGAAAACATCAGATATGGTAGAATGGATGCAACGGATCAAGAAGTCATTGATGCAGCAAAAGCCGCCCATGTTCATCATTTTATTAAAACATTGCCAGGTGGATATCAGATGGAGCTAAATGAAGAAGCAACCAATATTTCTCAAGGTCAAAAGCAATTACTTACCATTGCAAGAGCAATTTTAGCAAATAAACCAATCATGATTTTGGATGAAGCTACAAGTAGTGTTGATACAAGAACAGAAGTGCGTATTCAAAAAGCGATGGATAACTTAACAATTGGTAGAACAAGTTTTATCATTGCACATCGACTATCTACCATTCGAAATGCAGATCTGATCTTGGTTATGAAAGATGGAGATATTATTGAACAGGGAAATCATGATTTCTTGATGGAACAAAATGGATTTTATGAACAACTCTATAACTCACAATTTGAAACAGCAGTATAATAGCACGAAGTTTTTAGAAGAAACTTTTCTCGCCTATGCGAAAAGAGTTTCTTCTTGCTTATTCACGGATTTGCAAGATATAATGGATATAATAATAAAAATGGGTATACATAAAAAGAGCATGTGGGGGGAAAACTGTGAAGGTAAAAAAAGAAGAGTTTTTTAGTGTTCCAAATATATTATCATATTTTCGAATTATTTTAATTCCTTGTTTCATTTATGTCTATATTACTGCAAAAAGTAAAAATGAGTTCTTATTTGCAGCCTTTATCATACTTGTTTCGGGGCTAACGGATTTACTTGATGGAAGAATTGCCAGAAAATACAACATGATCACAGAATTAGGCAAATTCCTAGATCCACTTGCTGATAAGCTGACTCAGGGGGCTGTGGCACTCTGTATTATGTTTCATATTCGATATTTTCTATTTATTTTCTTGATTATGTTAGTAAAAGAAAGCTTTATGTTAATCTGCAATCTGATTTCTATCAAGAAGTTTGGGAGAAAACTTGGTGGGGCAGAGTGGTTTGGAAAAGTAACAACAGCAATTGTATACCTTGCAATGTTCGTTTTGATTTTGTTCCCAAATTTATCAGAAACCATTAAGGTATCCATTACAACTGGATTATCACTTCTTTTAGTGATAACGGGAGTTATGTATATTCCAGTGTTTAGAAAATTATTTAAGGATGAGTATAAGTATAAACATCCAAAATTTATTCCTAGAAAAGATCAATGAGATTGGATACAAATATGTTCAAAATTGAATTACCAAAAGAAGTAGAAGATATTCTAAAGTGCATAAAGAAAGCTGGATTTGAGGCATATATTGTAGGGGGCTGTGTGAGAGACAGTCTCTTAAATCGCGTTCCGACAGATTGGGATATAACTACGAATGCCAAACCAGAAGATGTCAAAAAGCTTTTCGCAAGAACAATCGATACGGGTCTTATACATGGGACAGTCACCGTTATGATTGGAAAAATGGGATATGAAATAACAACGTATCGAATTGATGGTGATTATGACGATGGGAGGCATCCCAATGAAGTGACATTTACATCGGATTTAAGAAAAGATCTGGAGCGAAGGGATTTTACGATTAATGCGATGGCATATGAACCGGAGCATGGGCTTGTGGATCTCTTTGATGGAGTTAAAGACTTGCAGGAGCGTTTGATTCGGGCAGTAGGAGATCCAAATTTGAGGTTTCTTGAAGATGCTCTTCGAATGATGCGCGCAATTCGCTTTGCAGCGGGACTTGGCTTTAGCATTGATTATGAAACCAAAGAAGCAATTCGAGCACATGCAAATTTGTTAAGTAAGGTAAGTGCTGAGCGAATTCAGGTGGAGCTTGTTAAATTGCTTGTTTCTGATCATCCAGAACTTATACGTGAATTATATGATACGGGACTTACAAATATTATGTTTCCTGAATTTGATAAGATGATGAATACAGTACAGAATAATCCCCATCATTGTTACAATGTAGGCGAACACACAATTGAAGCATTGAAGCAGGTATCAAATAGTAAGGTACTTCGATTAGCAGTTCTATGTCACGATATTGGAAAAATTGCGACAAGATCAACGGATGAAAATGGAGTTGACCATTTCTATGGACATGCGAATTACTCCGAACAGTTCACATTGGACCGTCTTAGAGCACTTCGTTTTGATAATGATACCATTCAGAGAGTTTCTAGATTGGTTCTTTTTCATGACTATGAGCCAGGACTAAAAGAGTCCGATGTTAGGAGAATGATTTCCAAAGTTACAAAAGAAGCAATGCAAGACTTATATTATGTAAAAAGAGCGGATATCTTGGCGCAGAGTGATTATTTAAGAGCACAGAAGTTGGAATTATTAGAAAAAAGACAGGGCATTTGCGAGAAGATTCTAGAAAAGCAGGAATGTGTTCAACTTCGTGAACTAAAGATTTCGGGCAAAGATTTGATAGCGCTAAAAATCCCCCAGGGAAAAAAGATGGGCCAGATTTTAAATCAATTACTAGATATCGTAATAGAGGATCCAACTAAGAATGAGCGGGATCTACTATTGCAGATAGCCCAGCGTATCTATCAAGAGAACATCACTGAGATTAAGTTAAAGGATGAGTAAAATGAAAAAGTTGGTAAAGTACTTGATGGGAAGTATCGTTTTCTTAATACTGATGTCGGCTTGCAATGCGGCTAGCGAACAGGAAGAACCGCTTGCAATGGAGATGGAACAAACAGATTACTCAAAATTGGCAGATTCTCTTGATTTGGCAATAATTCTTGAAATTGATCAAAACAATAAAGAAATCACCTTTATGAGTAAGACACTATCTAAGCAATACAAATTAAATTATGATGGCGGCACACGTTTTAAGAATAAATATCAAGAAGAGTTAGTGATTGATCAGGTAAATGTTGGAGATCTTGTGTACTCCACGTTCCAAAAAGACGGCAAAAAATTAATTGGAGTATGGCAGTACGAAGATGCATTTCGTGAATCAGGTATCTCGGGATTTGAAATGAACCGTGCAGCAAGAACTTTATATTACAAGGACAAGCAGTGGGATTTATCCAAAAATCTTACGGTTCTTTCGGATCAAAAAGAAATTGACTTAATGGATATCAATGAAGTGGATACACTACGAATATGTGGAACGGACCACACCATTGATAGCATCGTTGTGGAAAAAGGACATGGCTATATTCGCCTTGATAATGATGAATATTTCATTGGAGGGTGGATTGAGATTGGTCAAGATATCATTAAGCCAGTTGCAGAAGATATGTTGTTGTGCGTACCGGAAGGTACCTATATGGCGCTTATTACGCACGAAGGGCATGGTGGTGAAAAGGAAATAACGATCCAAAAAAACAAAGAAACAATTTTGGATATAGCAGACTTGTATAATGGTGAGGTGAAAGAGGGCGAGATTTTATTTACGGTAACACCGGACGATGCAAAGCTTCTAGTAGATGGCAAGCAAGTCGATTATTCGGATAAAATTCCACTAACCTATGGAATTCATCAACTTATATTTCAAAAGCAAGGGTATGAGACATTAAAGAAATATATCAAAGTGGGTAGTGCATTAGCAAATATTAATATTGTAATGGATGAGAAGGCGGATGACGAAGAGGATGAAGATGAGAGTAAGCCGCTCGAACAAGATAGTAGTGATGCAAATGAGCAAAATACTACGCAACCTCTCGATGATGATCCACAATCAACAAGTCAAAATGCAATTACACCAACGTCTGCATATAAAGTTTATTTAGATGCACCAACAGGAGCAGAAGTCTATGTAGATGGTAGTTATGTTGGTGTTATTCCGACGAGTTTTCCTAAAAAAGTTGGAACCTTCACGGTTTCCCTTCGGAAGATAAATTACGTGACAAGAAGCTATACATTGCAAATCGGATCGGACCAAAAGGATGTAAGTTATTCCTTTTCAGATTTGGTAAAACAAAGTGGAAATGAGGACTAACGTGAATCAAGAATTTGAAAATCATGAAATTCAAAGTGAGAAGAATGAATGCAATATAGAAGAGTTTTTGACCATTATTGAAAAATTACGTTCAAAGGATGGTTGTCCTTGGGATCAAAAACAGACCCACGCCAGCTTGATTCCCTGTATTAAAGAAGAAACAGCAGAGGTATTAGCGGGTATTCGGATACTAGAGAAGACTGGAAATAGTGATAATCTAAAAGAGGAATTGGGAGACATGCTATTGCAAGTTGTTATGCAAAGTCAGATTGCTAGTGAAGAACAATTATTTACTTTTGAAGATGTGGTAGATGGAATAGCTAAGAAGATGATTCGAAGGCATCCCCATGTTTTTGCTAAGGAGCGAGATCTTACAACAAAAGAGGTTTTGCATAATTGGGAGCAGATTAAGCAAATGGAAAAAGTAAATCAATTTGCGCATTCCACACCATTAAGGGAGATACCACAGGAACTTTCTTCCTTAGCCAGAGCGGATAAAATAATTAAAAAGTGTATGAACCAAGAAATCGAGAATATTCATTTGGCAATTTCTTCCTGGAAATCTCTTGAGCAGTTAGAAATCCAGGAAATTCAGCAACTTCAGTGGCAACTTTGTCTGATTGCAAGGCAAAGACAGATTTCTCTTGATCAATTGCTTACAAACTCTATTGAAGAACTTTTAGACGAGTTAGAACCCCTTAAAAACATGTAAAAATGCCTAAAAACCTTATAAAATCGCAATATTGCCTTGACAAAACAGGCGAAAACGCATATAAATATTTATAGACGTTATCAAACGCAGAAAAAAATTATTACTCATATAAGAGGAGGAGTTCAATCATGAACAAAACAGAATTAGTTGCAGCAATGGCTGATCAAGCAGGATTAACAAAGAAAGATGCAGAAAAAGCTTTAAAAGCTTTTACAGATGTTGTATCTGAAGAATTAAAAAAAGGTGAAAAAGTTCAATTAGTTGGTTTTGGAACATTTGAAGTATCTGAAAGAGCAGCTAGAGAAGGAAGAAATCCTCAAAGTGGAGAAGTTATGAAAATCGCAGCTTCTAAAGCTCCTAAATTCAAAGCTGGAAAAGCTTTAAAAGATTTAGTAAATACTAAATAAGATCTTCGCTGAAAGGAACCTGTTGAAGGTTCCTTTTTTTTAATGATTGATATAAATTGTAACTATACGAAGTGGAGAAACCTATGAGATTGGATAAGTACTTGAAAGTATCAAGAATTATTAAAAGAAGGACAATTGCAAATGAAGCCTGCGATGGAGGTCGTGTATCCATTAATGGGCTTGTTGCAAAAGCGAGCACACAAGTTAAAGTGGGTGATGAAATCCAAATTGTATTTGGAAATCGAGAAATGAAAGTCCGAGTGCTTTCTTTGGAAGAGTCTATTCGAAAAGAAGATGCAAAAGAGATGTATGAGCTGATTTAATAGTAAAATAGGGGCTTGTAAGGATTGACAAAAAAAATAAAATGCAATAGAATAATATTATGTTAACAAAAGTTGGGGGAGAAATGTTTTATGCGTCGAAAAGCAAAAATTCGTAACAATCGACAAAGTAAATATGGTATGTTTCTTGTTTCAACAGTTGTGTTGATCTTATTAGTTGTTGTTTCTATTAAGAGCGTTGAATTAAGAGAAACGAGGCAGCAGTATCGTGAAAAAGAAGAACGCCTTTTGGTTCAGATTCAGGAGCAAGAGGATCGAGCAAAAGAGCTAGAAGAATTTAAGAAATATACACAAACAAAAGCATTTGCAGAAGAAATGGCAAAAGACAATTTGGGCTTGGTCAAAGAAGGAGAAATCATTTTTAAGGCTGAGTAAAGAAGAGCGATTACACAATGGTAAATCAAGTAAAGTCATTTATTCAAAAAAACAAGTTGATCGAAGATAAGGATCATATTATTTTAGGACTATCGGGAGGGGCAGACTCAGTTTGCCTTTTCTTTTTATTGCAAGAGATTAAAGCGGATTATAACCTCACAATATCAGTGGTTCATATCAACCACGCAATACGGGAGGAAGCGAATCGGGATGAGTTATTTGTAAAGGAGCTGTGTGTAACTTATCAGGTTCCTTTTTACGCAGTCACGCACAATGTCAAAGAATATGCTAGAGAATCTGGTCTCTCACTAGAAGAGGCTGGAAGAATACTTCGTTATCAGACATTTTATGAGTATTGCAAAACCTTAGGTGCCACCAAAATTGCAGTAGCCCATAATGAAAATGATCAGGCAGAAACGGTCCTGTTTCAACTTTGTCGCGGAAGTGGAATAAGTGGTTTGAAAGGTATATTACCAAGACAAAATCAAATCATTAGGCCATTGTTAGCAACTAAGAGAGAAGAAATTGAATGTTACTTGAAACAAAATCATTATTTACATATACAGGATGAAAGTAATTTCTCAAATCAATATACTAGAAATCGGATTCGTAACCAAATTTTACCACTTCTAGACAGTCAAGTCTGCGAAAATGCTCAAGAACATATTGCATCTGCAGGATTTTTGTTGGCGCAAACATGGGAGTATATGAGCAATCAGATTCAAAAAGAGTGGGATGAGGGATTGCTTGAAGATGGTATTCGGGTGTATGAAGGTAGAATTGATTTATGGATTCCGTTGATTATACAAAAGCCCAGCATTCTACAGAGTTTGTTCGTCAAGAAGGCCATTGAGCTTGTAAGTGGTAGTGAAAAAGATATTTCTAAGGTGAATATTGAGCAAACGATAGAACTTTTTGATAATCAAACAGGTAAAAAAATATCGCTAGCAAACGGTGTCTATGCGACAAAAACGTATGACTGGTTAGTGATTGAGAAGAAGCAAGCGGAGTCGTTTGGGAAAGAGGCAAGTTTTCCGATTCATCTAGGAATTATTCTCAAAATCCCTGGAAGAACAGAATTTATGGAAAACGCTGAAGATAATAAGGAATCTACCATCATTACTCAACTAATTTCAAAAGAAGAGTTTCTTGAAGATAAAAGAAAAGGACTGCTTTTTGAAAATCAGTATACGAAATACTTTGATTATGATAAAATTATTCAGGATTTAGTAATCCGAACGAGGCAACCCAAAGATTACTTTTATGTATCGCCAACAAGTCGACAAACAATCAAGGCATATATGATTAATCAAAAAATAGATCCGACCATCAGAGATCATATTTTATTAATTGCCGAGGGAAATCATGTTTTATGGAGTATAGGGCATCGCGTCAGCAATGAGGTATATGTAAGGGATCATACGACCAAAATATTAAAAGTAACCTTTTTAGGAGGAACAGATGGCTGAGCATATTAAAGTATTATTGTCTGAACAAGAAGTGGATGAAAAGATTCAACAAATTGGGAATCAAATCAGCAAAGAATATGAGGGAAAAGTAGTTCACCTTGTTTGCGTACTTCGCGGTGGAAGTTTTTTTATGTGCGAGCTTGCAAAACGAATTACAACACCAGTTACCATTGATTTTATGTCGGTGTCTAGTTATGGAATGGATGTTAAATCAAGTGGTGTCGTTAAAATTGTAAAAGATTTGGATGAGCCGTTATTGGGCAAGAATGTAATTGTGGTAGAGGATATTGTTGATTCAGGAAGAACGCTTAGTTACCTACTAGAAATTCTGAAAGCAAGAAAACCAGAATCATTGAAATTATGTACGTTATTAGATAAACCAGAACAACGAGTGGTTGAAGTGCCTGTCGATTACACTGGATTTGAGATACCGGATTATTTTGTGGTTGGATATGGGTTAGACTATCAGCAAAAATATAGGAATCTTCCATATATTGGAGTTGTTGAACTAGACTAATAGGCATAATTTGATTGGCATTGAAAGGAGAACACGATTGAAAAGTAATACAAATGATCCAACAAAAGGACCTTGGTTAATATTTATATTTATCGCTGTTTTATTAGTGGCAGCAGCAATCTTTAGTGGAATAGGAACGCAAAAAATCACTTACACGCAGAAGGAATTTGAAGTTGATTTAATGGAGAGTAAGGTGGATAGCGTCATTATATCCCAAAATAGGGAAACACCAACAGGTGTTGCAACGATTACATTCAAGAGTGGATTAGAGCAAAAACTGAACATTCCAAACGTAGTTGAGTTTCAAAACAAACTAGAAAATGGAGATGTTAAAGTATATATTGCAAATGTTCCAAAGGATAATTGGTTTTTGGTATATGTGCTTCCAGCGTTATGTCTTATTATTGGGGCTGTGCTCTTTTTCTCGTTGATGTCTCGTGGGGGCAATGGTGGAGCTGCTGGAAAAATGATGAGTTTTGGCAAAAGCAAAGCGAAATTGTCGGAAGGTGATATTAAAATCACGTTTAAGGATGTAGCTGGCCTAAAAGAGGAGAAACAGGAATTAGAAGAAATTGTTGAATTCTTGAGGGAGCCTGGTAAATTTATTAAAGTGGGCGCAAGAATTCCAAAGGGAGTTTTATTAGAAGGTGCTCCAGGCACTGGAAAAACACTTCTTGCAAAAGCGATTGCAGGAGAAGCACATGTTCCGTTCTTTTCAATTTCAGGTTCTGATTTTGTTGAAATGTTTGTAGGTGTTGGAGCTTCACGAGTAAGAGACTTGTTTGAGGAGGCAAAGAAAAACCATCCTTGTATTGTATTTATTGATGAAATCGATGCTGTTGCAAGAAAGCGTGGCAGTGGAATGGGTGGTGGACACGACGAACGTGAACAGACGTTGAACCAATTATTAGTTGAAATGGATGGATTTGCTGAGAATGAAGGAATTATTGTAATAGCGGCAACAAATCGTGTTGATATTTTGGATCCTGCAATTTTAAGGCCAGGAAGATTTGATCGTATAATTACTATTGGAAGCCCAGATGTTGGTGGAAGAGAAGAGATACTTAAGGTACACTCAAAAAACAAACCGCTTTCGGATGATGTTAATTTAAAACAGATTGCTCAAACGACGAGAGGATTTACAGGAGCGGACCTAGAGAATTTATTAAATGAAGGTGCAATTATTGCAGCCAAAAACGATCGAGCATTTATTTTAAGTGAAGATTTAAAGAAGGCATTTATTAAAGTAGGTGTAGGTTCAGAAAAACATAGTAGAATCGTTTCTGAGAAAGAACGTAAAATCACAGCATATCATGAAGCTGGTCATGCAGTCTTATTTCATGTATTTCCAGATGTTGGACCGGTTTATACTGTATCCATTATTCCAACTGGAGGAGCGGGAGGATATACAATGCCGTTACCAGAAGGTGATGACATATTTTTATCAAAAAGTAAAATGATGCAGGACATTATGGTCGGTTTAGGGGGAAGAATCGCTGAAGATATTATTTTTGGTGATATTACAACAGGTGCCGCTGGGGATATCAAGCAGGCATCAAAAATAGCCCGCAAAATGGTTACTAGATTTGGAATGTCAGATGAAATCGGAATGATTAATTATGATGATGATGGCGATGATGTAGTGATCGGAAGAGATTTTATGCATGCGAGAAACTTTAGTGAAGAAATGGCAGCAAAAATTGATCATGAAGTTAAGAAAATTATTGATGATTGTTATATAAGTGCGAAAGAAAAGATACTAGAGCATGAGAAAGAGCTTCATGCTTGTGCGCAGATGCTACTTGAGAAGGAACGAATCACGAAAGATGAATTTGAAAGCATCTTTAGTAAAAACTAACAAAAATACATGATAATAATTAGTAAATTTGTAGAATGTGGTTCTAGACGAGGGAGAAATACTTTGGTATTATAATTTCATAACCCCCCCCAATATATTTATAAGTTTTTGTTACAAAATGAAATACCTTCTCTAAAAAAAGACAACTCAAATAGGGTTGTCTTTTTTTGGATATTTTCTAGAAATGGTTGTGTTGAATGTTT
This sequence comes from uncultured Lachnospiraceae bacterium, assembly GCA_964635395.1. Taxonomy (GTDB): domain Bacteria; phylum Bacillota; class Clostridia; order Lachnospirales; family Lachnospiraceae; genus CAZWNX01. The sequence continues at coordinate 3,938 of CAZWNX010000020.1, read as the reverse complement.
TTCTATAATAAAATGAATAAGCAGGAGGAATGATGAAATGAAATTTGAAGAGTATCAGAATATAAATAATAAGTATAATTACATTTTGTCAATGCGACCTGTATTAAGAAAGAAAGCTCTATTTTCGGATCTGACATCTGACTATGTAATTCCAAATGAAGTTAAGGCATATAGCAAAGTGGTTATTCGTTTTCGAACAGCAAAAAACAATGTGGACCATGTATTCTTTATTATGAAGGATACAAGGTTTTTGATGGATAAGTATGAAACGATTGATCAATTTGATTATTATAAAATTGAAGTAGAGGTTGAAGATAAAGCACTTTGTTATTATTTTGAAGTAATAACTGGTAAACTAAGCTGTTTTTATGATTTTAGGGGAGTTGTTAAGGAGCCTTTAGAGTATTACTGCTTTCAGCTAATTCCAGGACTCAGTATTCCGGAGTGGGCGAAGGGAGCGGTGATGTATCAGATTTTTGTTGACCGATTTTATAATGCGGACAAGGAAAATGATGTTCTAACAAGAGAATACAGCTATATAGGTGAAACGGTTACAAGAGTAACAGATTGGAACAAATATCCAGAGGCTATGGGTGTTCGAGAATTTTATGGTGGTGACCTGCAAGGTGTTATTGAGAAGTTAGATTATCTACAGGACCTTGGGATTGATGCGATTTATTTTAATCCTCTATTTGTGTCCCCATCTAATCATAAGTATGATATTCAAGACTATGATTATATTGATCCTCATTTTGGAAAGATTGTAGATGAAGTGGGTGAAACCTTAAAAGAAGGCGACTTTGATAATAAAAACGCAAGTAAATATATTAATCGTGTTGCCAATAAGAAAAACCTAGAGGCAAGCAATGAATTGTTTGCTAGTCTTGTTAAGCAGGCTCATCAAAGAGGAATTCGAGTGATTTTAGACGGTGTTTTCAATCACTGTGGATCGTTCAATAAGTGGATGGATCGTGAACGAATCTATGAGCATGTTGAAGGATATGAAAAAGGCGCATACGTCGATCAAACTAGTAAATATCAAAAGTACTTTGATTTTCTTTCCCTTGATAAGTGGCCATATAATCCAAATTATGATGGTTGGTGGGGACATGATACTCTTCCAAAGTTAAATTATGAAGGCTCAAAAGAATTGTATGAGTATATTCTATATATTGCAAAGAAATGGGTATCACCACCTTTTAATGCAGATGGATGGAGGCTTGATGTTGCTGCCGATTTGGGACATTCTCCACAGATGAACCATCAATTCTGGAAGGACTTTCATAAAGCGGTCAGAGAAGCCAATCCAGAGGCCGTGGTGATCGCTGAACATTATGGGAATCCAAGCGATTGGCTAAAGAATCTAGAGTGGGATAGCGTTATGAACTATGATGCTTTTATGGAACCGGTAACTTGGTTCTTGACGGGGATGCAAAAGCATAGTGATGATTACAGGGAAGATTTATATGGTAATGCAAATGCGTTTTGGGTTACCATGTGTCGTCAAAGTGTGTGTTTCCCAATGCCGTCAATTCAGATGGCAATGAATCAATTATCCAACCACGATCACTCAAGATTTCTAACAAGAACCAATAAGAAAGTTGGTCGAGTTAACACAAGGGGTCCAATTGAGGCTGAGACGGGTATTAGCAAGGCTATTTTGAGAGAGGCTGTGCTAATCCAAATGACGTGGCCTGGTGCACCAACGATTTATTATGGAGATGAGGCGGGTGTATGTGGCTTTACAGATCCAGATAATCGTAGAACCTATCCATGGGGAAAAGAAGATCAGAAATTGATTGCTTTTCATAAAGATATGATTAAACTGCATAAAGAAAATAAAGAGTTGTTAACGGGGTCTATCAAGCATAGTGTATCGGATTATAACGTGATTGGATATGGAAGATTTATTCGTGATGAAGCAAGTTTAATTGTAATTAATAACAATTTAAAAGAAATAAAACTGTCTATATCCGTTTGGGATTTAGGTGTTCCTGAAAAAGCAGAGATGGAGAGGCTTATTTTGACTTACGAAGATGGATATACGACGGAGTCGGTTGTTCATGTGGTGAAAAATGGAGCGATTGAAGTAACACTGCCGAAAACATCTGGGATTGTCCTTAAATACAGAGCAAAAAAGGACAAAAGCTTCTTGCATTTTAAGTAAAAATATGATATAAATAATTCTTGTCAGGAAAAAAATTGGGAGATGAATTTCTCCCAAATATCTTGCATGGATGGGTTCCCGAGCGGCCAAAGGGGGCAGACTGTAAATCTGTTGTCGACGACTTCGAAGGTTCGAATCCTTCTCCATCCACTTTGCATTGATCTTAATGGGTGCAAGTTTTGCCGGCGTGGCGGAACTGGCAGACGCGCAGGACTTAAAATCCTGTTGTGGAAACACAGTACCGGTTCGATTCCGGTCGCCGGCAGTCAATTGTTTTAGAAAACCTTGATTATATCAAGGTTTTTTTGCTATAAAAAATTATGTTGTAATATTCACTCACATGGTGTAATATTACACTATAGAGAAGGAATGTTATGAATAGAGAAGAGCTCATAGAAATTTGTAATCGAAAAGTGAAATTTGTAAGAACTGAATTTTCTTTTAGTCAAGAAAAGATGGCAGTTGTCCTAGGTATTTCTAAGAAGACATTAGTAGAAATCGAAAAAGGACGATCTTCCTTAGGCTGGACTGGAAGTGTTGCTTTTTGTACCATTTTTGAGGATAGCCAGACATTAATCGAGACATTCCAAGGCAGGGTAAAGCAAATTATTCTCGACAACGCATTTGAAGGATGTGACCAAAAAATGCAGGCATCCCTAGGACTTGGTATTTGGTGGCATGTCGTTCGAGAAAGTGAGAAGCATATTATTTACCAAAATGTAATTTCGCAGCATTACAGACTTGTTTCAAAAGACGGTGTGGTAATGGGATCCTCTTTTGAACTAGAGGAATTAGAGAAGATGATCAAATAAAAAGAAGATTAAGCAGAAAAAAGATTATAGTATGATAGTGTGGGGGGCATATATGCGTAACAAATTAATCAAAGATGCCAAAAAAGATTTAAAACGAAGTTTATCAATTGAGAATCATTTGACTGTTCTTGCAAATCAACAAGAAATGATTTTGAAGGAATTAGCAGATCTTGAACGCAAGCTTGTGAAATCAAAGAAACCTGATAATAACGAAGTTTTGCAAGATACGATTGAGAGGGTTTAAAGATGGGGCAAATTGGGAATTCATATGAGTGGAGATTGTTTTCTTGGTTACTAGTACCGATTATTGGTTTTATATTCATCTATATGCTAAAAATTTTGATGATGAAGTCTCTAAAAAGAATGTATCAAAAAAGCAATCAGGTTTGGATAGATACTGAGAATAAAGTGAGAGGCTTGCTTGATAACCAAGCAATGATTATGAAAGAAAGCATGGAGATAGAGCAGCAAGTAGCTCAAATGAGCCATCCGATGTGGCTTCGAATGAATCGTGTGGAAAGAGGGCGAGATTTTGAATAGTGTAGTGTTGGGGGTATACGGGATTATTCGAATTGTGTTATGGTTAATTTTTTTAGGAGGCTCCGCATTATTAATCGTTTGGTTAAAAAAGTATTTTCGTAAAGCTGAAGAAAAGAAAATAGTTAAAGAAAGATTAGAGTTTAAAGAGTTGTACAATGTACAATCAATGTACGATACGCAGTATAGCTTAACGCTTTTCTCAAAGCAGCAAGAAATTACGTTGGAGCGCCTTTTCGAGATTGAAAAAGCGATCGCATTAGGACTAGATGAATACAGCGAAGAAACGATTCGTAAAATCGACGAAAATGCTTATAAAACATTATTGAAACTCGCCAGAGACCGTAAAAGAATGCTTAAAAAAGATAACATCGAAGAGAGAGTTCTTGAACTCGTTAAGTGGCAGACTTTTATTTTAGAAA
>CAZWNX010000019.1:28493-32744 GCA_964635395.1 uncultured Lachnospiraceae bacterium | reverse complement strand
GATTACTCCTGAATCAGAAGCATTTCATCAAGAAATCCGCTTAAAAGGAGCCTATGGAGTACCAGGCAATTCTGATCGTGAGTTGAAAAAACAATTGATCATGGATTACGGTGCAATCACAACTTCTGTTTATTGGCCAAATGATGATTCGGCTTATTACAATTCAACTGAGTACACATTTAATAATCCAGACACGCCGATTGATGAGGCATACGCAATGACAAATCATGCGGTTACTATTATTGGATGGGACGATACCTTTCCAAAAGGAAAATTTAAAAAAGTTCCTACAGTTGACGGGGCATGGATTGTAAAAAATAGTTGGGGTACTTCTTGGGGAAATGCCGGATATTTTTACCTGTCCTATGAAGATCCAACACAAAACTATGCAAACGTAACCAACTATGCACTTGAAGCGGAACTATCAAATGTCAATGATTATGATTACACTTACAGCGGAGTAGTTCCACCGATATATAATACAAATAATGTAAGCTTATTATATGGTCAACGTGTAGCTACTGCCCATGAAATGAAAGCAAGTAGTAGTGGCAGAGAGAAGATTAATGGGGTTAAAATTGGTCTTCTTGATACAAATGTTGGATATTCACTGCAGCTTTATCGATTTAATTTGACAGAAGGTCAGATTGTAACAAACCCAACGTCTGGAGTTGCTTTGTTATCAGCACCTGTTACAGGAACGACAACCTATTCGGGAATTTATACCATTCCATTATCGGAAGCGATTTATGTGAATCAGGGTGAGACAATTTGTGCTGTTGTAACATTTGATAGTTATATAAGTGTTTATGGAAGCAGAGATTGTAATGTATTTGATATCGCAAATGGTAATGAATTTTCAAACTTGGGTGAGTCATTTACTTATATTACAAAATGGTATGATACATACGAAGAAGGTCAAGATACAGTATATTCGCAATACTATAAAGGGATAACTCCGAAATTAACATTGCTCACATCAAACGCTTCGCTTAGTGAAGTAGACAACTTTGCTGGAACATATAATCAGGAAACTGGGATTACTTTAACGTGGAATCAAAACACTGATGCGACGAGTTATAAAATCGAACGAAAAATTGCTGGACAAGATGATAGTTCCTATAACTTGATTGCAACAATAGGTGAAAGCACAACAACGTCCCATGTAGATGCTGATATAGAAACAGGAACAAAGTATTATTATAGAATTCTTGCTTTCAATGATAAACTCGAATCTTCCTGGTCATCACCAATAAGCGTGATTACGCCAATCACGCCGCCAACCTTAATGAGTGCAGTACAGGTTGGAAACCAAGAAGCAAGCATTACTTTTTTGAAATCAGTAGAACATTATGATGGATTTGTATTTTGGCAACAGGAAGTAGGCACAGCAGATAAAATTCAAAATGGTAGTACAACGAATCTTTCTCAAAATTCCTATACGTTTACAGGCTTACAACCAGGCAAGACGTATCGCTTAGGGGTTAGTGCATTAGTGGATTACGAAGGAGATGTTATATCCTATGATTCAAATCCTAGTGATGAAATAGTCATGATTCCAGATGCACCAGTGATTAGCAGCAATGACTTAGATGCAAGCTCTGAATATGCAAGAGTTTTGATTGGGGAAGTAGAGGGTGTTAGCAACTATCAAGTTCAACGACGTCTCTACAAAGACACTGTGTTTACATCACTCAGTACCACAACGGATCAGTTTAAGACGGAGAATGGACAACTTTACTTTTATGATTACGGGATTAGCAAGGGGCAGGAATATGAGTATCGCATTTGCAGTGATGCGGATGGGATTGCTTCTGCTTGGTCCAATACCATAATCGATCGGGTATTGCTAAAGAGCCCAATCATCAAGAGTGTTACTAGCAAGAATACCACTTCACTCAGTGTTGTTATTGAGAACATACCAACTGCTAAATATTATGAAATTGTATATCAGACAAGTGGACTTGCTTCCAAAACAGTTTCTCAGAATGAGGTATCAGGGCAGGATGTTGAATTAACACTTCCTGTAATAACGGGAGAAAAGTATACAATCAATGTATATGCCTATAGAGAATATAGCGATGGGACGATTCTGTTAGCAAGTGAAACAGTATTACCAGACACCTATTATGCAATTCCACAAAGACCTGTAATTCTTTCGGTATCTCAAAATGCGCAAGGAGTTACACTTGCGTTTGAGAGCGATGAGAATACAGATGGATATGAGGTGTTTAGGAGTTTAGAGTATTCGCAGGTTGGAGAGAAAATAGCCGACCTAGGAGGAATTTCAAGTCATCAGCAAAGCCACCTAGATGAGAACGTAAGTGCACCAAACACTTATTACTACACGATAAGATCCTATGTAATAAATGGTCTGGGAGAAAAAATTGCAGGAGAGTATTCTCTTAAAAAATCAATATCCTATTCAGATTTATATGGGGAAATGGTTGTCAAACCAACGTCAAGTGAAATTGAATATGGGCAGAAACTGTCAGCAAGTATCCTTTCAAATGGTAACTATGTTGTGGGTGGTGAGAGTATTCAAGGAACCTATGCCTACGTGAATCCCTATGTTGTACCAACACCAGGCAATCAATACGAATACATGTTTACCCCAGATGATAGTAGCCTTCCGGTTTATATGGACACGGTTTTAGTTCCTGTTCAAAAGTCTTCACCAGTTATCGAGACCAAGATCCTACGTGATGAGCGTTTCTTAGATAAAGTCTTTTTAATGGTCTATGCTACAGTATCCAATCCATATAAAACCACTATGGGTGATAATTTACCCGATCTAACGCTTACATACACGGTATCCGGTGTGGAGCATACAATTACATTAAAACAGGTTGAAGGAAGTAGGGAGTATTGTTTTTCTATACCAGAGGAGATGGCAAGTGATATCTCTATGACGATTTCTTCTACAGAGAACGAGTACTATCAAAGTACAACCCTTGATTTGGGGCTTGCATTGTATGAAACATTCAAATATCTTGAAAAGCCAGAATCTTTGATGCTTAGCGATGATGAAATTGTGTTGACAAAGGGTAATACAAGAGAATTAAGTATCCAAATTCTGCCGAAGGGATTTGCGCATGAATCGGTAAGGTATACTGTTACCAAGAAGGATTCTGATACAGGTCAAGAATTAGTGATATCAAATGTATTGGATCAGCCAACACAAACGACGGCTGGGAAGGATGAAATTCTAGTCGCGTATGGAAGTGATGGAAAAGAAATTATCCGAATTATTAATGGCAAAATTTACTCGACTGGATTATCAAACGATAAAGAAGTCACAGTTTGGGTTTCCTTTGCGGGATTAAAAGTGCCTTGTAAGGTTCGAGTATATGTGCCAGTGATTGGGTTGGAATTATTGGATAAAGACGGCAATAGTGTTAGTAAGAAGATAACAGAGCAGGATACGAGTATCTTTGAAAGTGTTTTATTGCCAACGCTGATTAAAACAAGCTATTTTCCACTGAATGCAGATCTAGAAAGCATAGAATTTCATAGTGTTCCAGACAATTTTCTGGCAATCAAGACGCTATCAGATAATCAGTGCAGCTACTATCCACTATATGCTGGAATGGGGACATTAATTGCGAGTACACAAAATAAAATCACTCAAAGTACTTCTGTTAAAGTTGGTATGAATCAAGAAAGAACGGTTTCCTTAAGTAGTTCAGCCATAACGCTTTATCTTGGCTCAAGTACTCCAGATCTTTATCCAAGCGAAACAACAATCAGTGCGAATGTTTTTCCAGACATTGGCAACATGGATATGGTTGAGGTTACGAGCCTAAAACCAGAAGTTGCAAGTGTTAGTATGAATAGCCTCAATCAAATTATGGTTACGGCCAATATGGTTGGTAATACAGTGGTTGTATGCAAAATCAAAGACTCGGATGAGTATGCAACCTCTTTGATAAGTGTTAAAAAGGGCGATCAATACACTGCTCCTGCGGTAGCGGAGGTTCCAAAGATAGATTCAAGATACCGTTTTAGTAGTGTGGTTAGCCAGTATAAATTAGAGCAATTTAGATTCGATCCAAATGCTAAAAATCAGATTCAAATTCAGAATCAATATAGGGATATCCAGGAACCTACGTTATTCCAATTTAAAAGTTCGAATGAAAAGATTGTAATGGTAGATCAGTACGGCAATTTTTGGGCAAATCCAGTTTATTCAAGTGCGAGCAATACTGTGGTTTACATAACAGCTTCTTTGAAAAAAGATATTGATAGACG
>CAZWNX010000019.1:24410-28393 GCA_964635395.1 uncultured Lachnospiraceae bacterium | reverse complement strand
TACCAATAACAATTCATATAATGAGTCAAAAACCAAAAATTAGAAACACAAAGATTCAATTTAATAAAAAGAGCAAAGCAGATATTGAAAACAACGTATATAGCACTCCTTTTTATGTCACTCCAATCAATGGAACGACAATCAGTAGTAATGAGGGAGAAGACCTATCACTTTATGCAATTCGGATTGGAACCAAAATTTATAGAAGCACAAGTGTAAAAGATTTGGTATTTATGAATCAGTTTCATGTAAATAGACAATTCGATGGTGGATATAGGATTGGTGTAGATCAGACATTTCTTACTAACAAACTGTTTGCTTCTGGTGATTACAGATTCTATTTTGAAACTAGAATCAGCAAACTACCAAACTTAGATTCGGTAGAAAGTAGTCAAAAATTCAGTATTCTAATGGCAGTAAGGTCATCCAATCCATATGTAAAGGTATTAAATCCTAGTGTGAATGTATTTACAAAGGATGCATCTGTAGATTTAGCCATTACGACAAAAACAAGAGTAGAGAAAGTGGAGTTAATCGATTATAAGAATAATGGTGTGACAAATCGATTTAAGCTTCTTAGAAACCCTGCAAATGGAAATTACACATTCTTTTATCAATTTGATCCACTCTATAACAAGAGTTATTTAGAAGCAAAACTTAGAATCTATTTTGATGATTATCAGAGTGTGGATAAATCAATTGTAATCTATACAAAGAATGCGCAGCCTTCGTTAAAAATGGAATACTCACCAAAACTAGATATTACGAAGACTTCAAAAAGTGATTTTTATTTGAAAAACACCTTGGAAAACACCAATTTGACAGAGCTTGATTTGATGGTTTCAAATGCCAAAGTGGATAGGGTTGAATTTACAAAGTTTTATATTGAGAAAGATGCAATAGATGACAATAAACTTGTTATGACAATTAAGAAGGATGCTACGTTTTATGATGGGGAAATTGTGAAAGGTTCATTGTACGTTCAAAAGAGTCCTTGGAGTAAACCTGCCAAAGTGATTATTTCAGCGACCTTATACAAAAAGACATTGCCCGTAATTAGAACGCAGGTATCTAACATGGTAATGAACGTGGGGGCGGTGAAAGAAATTGTTAAAACCCCTATTTCGATGGACCGAAATCAATTAACATTTCGTTCGCCTACGCAGGTGTTATTGTACCAATCATCAAATCAGACCTATATTCCATATGATGGAACGATGAAATGGAGTGTTAGTCAAAATCAGTTAGTACTTGAGAAGCCTGCGCTACATGGATTAGAGGCAAAAACATATCAGTTTAAGTTAGTGGGAATGATTGAAGAAGTTCCAAGCGCATATAAGATTATGAAGGTTTCTGTGAAAGCAGGAGAAGAATATGTTGCGTTTTCACAGTCAGGGAAAATTGACTTGCTTAGAAGAAGCAGCACAAAGATTAAGGTTCAGACAAAAGTCTATAACACAATGCAAAGTATACTGAGTGTGAGTGTAAATACATTATCGCCAGAGATAAGCATGGAAGTATCAAAGTTAGTGGTGGTTGATTTGGGTAGTGGAGTGCTTGAAATCCAAGCAAAAGAGGGGGAAAGACTGAACACGACACCGATCCTTATACCTCTAGAGGTGGTCCTAGAAAATGGAGTTGTGATTCAAGCAAAAACAACAATTACACCACTGCAGAGTACACCAATTCTGGCAACTATACCAACCGGTGTTATATCAAAGACAGATCAATCAAGTGAAGTAGAATGGAATTTGAACAAAATCATTCCAATCGGATATGAAATAGACCATATAGAGATAAACAGTATTCCGACTGGCTTTTCTGTAATGAATTATACGCCATATACGGTGATACGATTGAATGATGAAGGAATTCGCAAAGGAACCTATTATATTAGTGTTTCCATATACTTAAAAACTGCTAAAATTCAGTTCGGTTATCCCGAGGGAAAACCAATTAAAAAGTACTTAAAAATATCTGTAGTTGATTAACACTCAATGATTGTATTAAGTGCGTAAAACATGTAAAATAGAGATACAACTAAACTTGCAGGAGGCAGCATTGATGAAAATGGGATTACGGACTAAATTGATTGCTTTAATTTCGGTGTTACTAATTTTTACAATTGCGTCGGTTTCAATATCATCCTATGTGGATGCGTCAAAGATTGTGAAAAAGGAAGTCGAATCACAACTAGTTACAAAGACAGATTATTTAAATGAAAAGATTGGATGTTTTTTTTCACAAAGAGAAGTGATTATTAAGAGTTCTGCATACATGATTGGGAACATGAAGCAAAACGATGAAAAAAGCCAGGAATTATCAAGTTATTTAGTATCTCAATTAAACGTGCTAGCAGAGGAATATGGAATCATAGATATTTACATGGGATATCCAAATGGTTCAATTCTTTGTGGGTCAGGTTGGATCCCAGACGATTCTGCGTGGAAAGCAAATGAGAGAAGCTGGTACTTAGAAGCAGTCAATCAAAAAGATGGAATTGCTTATACAGATGTATATGTGGATGCAGATACGAAAATGCCCGTGGTTACAATTGCCAAAGCTATTTATAATAAGGACCAACAGGTAAGTGGCGTGTTAGCAATTGATATGAGTTTAGAACAATTAGATACAATTGTCTCACAAGAAAAAATTGGAATTTCAGGATATCCGTTTATTTTGGATCAAGAAGGTCGATTCTTAGTACATCCAACATATGATTTTGAAGAAGATTTAGAGAAAGCAGACACCATGTATACGATTACAGATGGAAGTCTTGCAGAACTTGGCAAAAATCTTCTTGAAAAGCAAAACCAAATGCATAGAGCTATTTTTAATCGTGTTGAAAAAGTATATTATAGTCAGCTGATTGAAGGGACAAAATTCTATTTGGTTACGAGTATTGCATATCAAGAATTTATGTCTGATTTAGTAAAGATGTTACTTCATAATGTAATCATTGCAGTGATAGCAATTTTACTCTTTGTAATTATATTGTCAATTATTATTGGGGCAATCACAAAACATATTCAGGAAATTACGATGATCATGAAGAAAATGGCTTCAGGAGATCTAGCTTTTGAATATAGGAAAAATAATCGCAAAGATGAATTAGGAGTATTGAGTGAAGAATTATTGTTAATGAGAGAATCTGTTCAAAAAATGATAAAAAATGTTGGGCGAACGGTACACGCGCTAATGGCAGTATCAGATAAACTGGATGGTATTTCTACGAAGACATTGGATACTACAGTAGGAATTGAGCAGGCAATGGCAGAAGTAGCAAATGGAGCAATGTCTCAAGCAGATGCAACCCAGGGTGCTTCAAATCAGACACTTAGAATGGGTGAGGGTGTTGAAAAAACGTCTGAAGCAGTTGAAAAACTTCACTATAATGTAAGTGCTATGAATGAGTCTGGTAAGAAGGCAGTTGCAACGTTGGATGAGTTAAGTCATACAAATGATAAGACACAATTAGAAATACAGCAAATATATCAGCAAACCAATGAAACAAATGAGTATGCACAAAAAATTCAAGAGGCTGCACTTGTGATTAACTCAATTGCGGAAGAAACGAATTTATTATCATTAAATGCTTCTATTGAAGCGGCAAGAGCTGGCGAATCAGGCAGAGGATTTGCAGTTGTTGCAGATCAAATCAAGAAATTGGCGGAACAATCAGGTGAGTCTGCAAAAGAAATTGGTTACATCATTGATACACTCATTAATAATTCAAACAAAGCAGTTGAATCTATGGATGAAGTAAGAGAGACAATTTCTGTTCAGAACGATCATTTGTCCCATACAAAAATAGAATTTTCAAATGTTTTTGAAGGAATTACGCAATCAAAAGAGCAAATTAATGAAATTGCTAATCGTGCAAAAGAACTCTATGATGTACGCACAACGGTAGTTGATATTATTGCGGATCTAGGTGCGATTGCACAGGAAAATGCAGCAAGTACTCAAGAAACATCGGCATC
>CAZWNX010000019.1:20396-24310 GCA_964635395.1 uncultured Lachnospiraceae bacterium | reverse complement strand
CCAGAATATTTTGTAGGCATTGAGTTTATTGATCAAGAGCACAAGCGTTTATTTGAAATTGCAGATGAGGTTTATGAATTATTAACAGACCAATTTATTCCTGACAAGTATGACTATATTGTGGAGGTTGTACATAGTCTGAAAGAATATGCAGTGAGTCACTTCGATCATGAAGAAGCCTATATGATGGAGATAGGATACAAGAAAATTATGTCCCATAAGGTATCACATCACGATTTCATTGAAAAAATCGCGGAGTATGATAGCGATGTAATTGATGAAAATCAAAAGCAAGCATTATTAGAACTAATGGATTTTTTAAATGATTGGCTAATAGACCATATTTTAAAGTCTGATACACTAATTGGTAAAGAATAAATGGAATCTGTTTAGAGTGTGGGAGTGATAACATGATTTTATTAAAAGCCAATTCGAATTTGAGAGTGGTTTTCTCGAAACTAATTAAGACAATGGGTGAGCGTATAGAATGGGATGGAATATTTGAAGTTAAGAATAATTCGATTACATTATTTGGAAAAGTTCGCTCACTCATTTTTGATTTTGATTATAGGGATATTAGAGTTGATGTTTTGGATAATACTGAGGTAAAAGAGTACTATCAATTATTAGATTCTAATAATTTGAATAGCACGATTAATATGATACTCTATGTATTTGGAAAATGGGGAAAAATCAAAGGACTTAAAGTTGAGAAAGATTATGAAGAATTAAATCAGTTACTGAAAAGAATATTTTATCAAGTTAATGTTGAAAGTAATCTATCGGATGATAAAATTGCTTTTTATAAAAGTGAGATTAGAATAACCTATGAAGATGCAGTTCAATTGATTATGGATCAAAATCCTTCTAGCGTTAAGTATATCAATGAGTCATCACAATTATCGGATGTAGATGCTGAATCGGAAGCTGAATCAGAATCCGAATCGGATACTGATTCTGATATGGAAGCAAATAAAAAAGCTCAAGAAGCAGTAGTGAATGATGAGAATGAGAAGATAAGGCAACCTGAATCGGTGCCACAAGAATTGGAGCAACAAGAATATATTATCGGACTTTGGCATCGAATGATTTGGACAGATGCAAATTACGAAATTAAAACGCTAGATACCTTTAAAAGTGGTAGTAAAACGCTTAGAAACCATTTTTTTAATGCGTCTTATCAATGTCCTATTTGTGATAAACAAATATATATGTGTGTTTTTCCGCCAGGTCATGAATATCGAATTGAGACGCAGATGGATGCAGTCTATTTGGCCAGAACGTATGCGTGTGCAGGGTGTAATTCATTCTTTACACCAAAACCATATAAAAATTTTTCGGAGGGTGATTTGTTCACGCTCTGTTTTGAGTCTGATCAAATAGCATTTGAGGAATACATAGATTTGCTTGGAAGCAAATCGACAATTAAAAGAAATAGCAATTTCAATATGTATGAAAATGATTATTTGCATAAAGATGAACAAACAAAGGAACAAGACTGGAATGATATCAAAAATGAATTTGACAATAATATGAAGATAATGCAAAGCCTTCCAATTGAAAAAATCAATCAATCTATTGATCTTTTGGAGGGGGGATTCTTTGAAGAATCGGATGTCAAAAAATTTAAACAAAAGCTTATCAAAGAACGAAGAAGAGCAAAGAAAGCCAAGAAGAACAATAATATATCAAATCGCAATACAGTGGTAAAAAATTCAAACAAAGAAATTGAACCAACGAACAATATATTACAAGTATCAAAAACATTACAAGGATCACAAATAAATAGTCAACAAAGCGATAAGCAAAAAGAGCTAAATAATACTATTGTGGTGCATAAAGTCGAAAATCAAGTCGAAAATCAAGTGGCAAATAATGTAGTAAATAAAGTTGAAAATAAAATCGAGAACAAAGTCGAGAACGATCAGTCTGGTATTATGAATGATGATCAAGTAAAGCAAGAAAATCTACAGCAGTGGAAAACGAAAATTATTGGGACCAAATCAAAAAGCTACAAGGAAATTGACCAACTAATTGAAGAAGCAAAACTGGATCAGAATTTGTCAGAGGAACACAAAACGAAAATCATTCAGCAGTTTGAACGTATCAAACAAACAAGAGGCGAACTAGAGTTATCAAATATTCTGAAAAGGTATCCTCTAAAACCTTCTAAGAAAGATTATCAAGATGTAGTTTCAAAGATGGAAGCGTTTAGTCCAGATATTTCAAAGAAATTTCTTCAAGAAGCGAAAGCAAGAAGAGATGGATTTATACTAGATTCCATTAATGATAAAGTGAAGAGTCATCCTATAAAAGAACGAAGAGAACTTTGGCAACTATTTGATCAAATCGAAAAAGAGTGGGGTGAAGAAGAAGCATCCATAAAAGTACTAGATTCTCTTCGTGATAAATTGATTAAAATAGATACAAAACGTCAACAAGATATTCTGAAGAAGGAAGTTGCGCAGATGAGCTATGAAGAAGGCGTACAGGCTTATGAGAGTATTCAGAATGAACTCATTCTTCCAGAATTAAAGGTGGATACATTGCTACAATTAGAAAAACGCTTACAATCAATTAAGTCACAGGAATGTGAGCTTCTTGTTAAAAAGCTTTCGGATGCTGTTAAGTGGCTAATTCAGGATGAAAGCAGATTTCACTTCTTTGATGTCAGAAAATGGTTGCGAAATGAAGTGCAACATGAAGCGCAACATCCTAGTATAACGAATTTGCTGCAAGTAGTCGCTAGAGATAGGGGGTATTATGAATACCCAATCTTTCTGGGAGATGCATCGATTCGGGAAAATGGTAGGAGAGGATTTGTCTTAACACCGGATGTGCTCTATTACAAGTCATTATGGGATGAAAAAGCGCTAGATGTTGAGAATATTGTATGTATTGAGGGATATAAAAAGCTATTAAAAAGAGGCATATATGCACTTTTAAGTAATGGATCTGTAGTTCGGATATCAAGTCGTTTAGGCTGTGAAAATATTGAGGAGTTGTGTGCGCAACTGAATAGTTTTGTTGAATACTTAAAAGAAAAGCCTATTTCAAGGGAAATTAGATATCTTGCAAAAGAAACACACTCTGTAAAATGTTGTACTCGTTGTGGGTATGTGTATGAGAATGAAAAAATCTGTCCAAATTGCGGAAACACAATTAACAAATGATACTTAAGTATGGTAATAGTGTATATATAAGTACAATAATGTGCAAGAACACAGTATATCGAATAAAAATTCTTGCAAAATTGTGCCAATTAAACATACAATTTATTCAAAACGAAGCGTATAATGATAGTTATATAGTATCGTGCGGTTAAATTGAAAGTTTAGAAAAAGGGGATTCTTTGATTTGGAAGACAAATGTTTAAGAAAGATAGTTGAATTTGATGATGAAACAATAATGGAGCAGGGTTTTGGGAGGTATGACAACACTTGTTTATTTCTAAGTGCTCCTGAAAAAGAAATATATGCACCAAAAGATCTTGATGCATATAAGTTTTTTTATAAAATGTCAAAACGTTTTTTGTGTGATGATATTTATGATGATTATTTGAAAATTAAGAAGTTGACCAAGCGCAAAGAAATCGGTCATGATCGTGCAATGAATGAAATTAAGAAAATTAGTATGAGTTATAATGAGCATGCCATTGCATTTCAAATTTGGTTAACATTTTTTTACCTGAAGGCGAAATCGGAGTGTTCTAATAGCAATCTTTCAATGAGAAGTAAATTGCGTGATTTCGTAATGTTTCAAATACTTCAAGATGGTGTACGAATTGAAAAGGCACTTATTTTTGACAATGAAAGAGAGTACTATGAAGTCATGGAACAACTGAAAACCATGAATTTGCAATGGAATTAGATGTAGCAATTTGATTAATAATTATATAAGTAAGGATTGACTTT
>CAZWNX010000019.1:19052-20296 GCA_964635395.1 uncultured Lachnospiraceae bacterium | reverse complement strand
CTTTGGCATTTGGTGAAACATTTAAAGCTCTAGGAGATCCGGTTCGCAGAGAAATACTAATGTTGCTAAAGAAGGGGAGAATGAGTGCTGGAGAAATTGCAAGTCAGTTTGATATGACACAGGCATCGGTCTCTTATCACTTATCCCAATTGAAAAAAGCGGACTTGGTATTTGAAACAAAGCATAAGAATTATATTTATTATGAACTAAACGTATCTGTACTAGAAGAAGCCATGCTATGGTTTGCACAGTTTGGAAAAGGAGAAAAAAATGGAGAATTACAATGAAAGTCAACAAAATGAAAACCAACCAATCGAAAGTTTAAACGAGGACGAAAAATCAATCAATATTCAGCGAATCCTAATTTTTCTTGGATTCACATTTTTGATTACGTATGCATATGAGTTTTTAGTGGTGCATCCAATTCTCAAAGCAGAAACACCGAATCAAGTATTGGCTACGCTTTCGATGGGAGCTGCAATGTTTATTCCGGCATTGTGTGCACTATTAACTAGATTAATGACAGGAGAAGGACTTAAGAATAGTTATATGAGGCCAAGATTCAAAGGAAATATGAAGTATTACCTAGCAATCTGGTTTGGAATACCAGCACTTGTTTTGCTTGGAGCAGTACTGTTTTTTATAGTTTTTCCTGATAAATTTGATCCGAATATGACTGCTCAAATGAAAATTCTGAAAGATGCTATGGCGGCTTTACCTCAAAATCAGCAAGTTCCGATGGAACAATTAAAACTAATCATTTTAATTCAAAGTATTGTTGGAGTTTTACTTGCCCCTGTACTTAACTTTCTTCCTTGTTTTGGTGAAGAGTGGGGGTGGAGAGGGTATTTATTACCAAAGATGGAGAAAGTGATGCCTCTTATTCCAATGTTGCTTGTAAACGGAGTGATTTGGGGACTATGGCACCTTCCGCTCACAATGATTGGACATAATTACGGAACGGGGTATTTTGGAGAACCATTTACAGGGATCTTAGCTATGTGCGTGTTTTGTATTGTATTTGGAATTATTTTTTCTTATGTGACGGTTCGAACAAAGAGTTGTATTCCTGCTATATTAGGACATGGATCGCTTAATGGTTTGGCTGCTCTTGGAGTATTGTTTTCAAAAGATACCACTGCCAATACTGTGTTTTTAGGACCAACACCTGTTGGCGTTATTGGAGGAGCTGGATTTATAGTATGTGCAATTCTAATTGTTGCTTTTTGGAATAAATCCAAAGT
>CAZWNX010000019.1:0-18952 GCA_964635395.1 uncultured Lachnospiraceae bacterium | reverse complement strand
AAAAGAGCTTATATACTTTTCGATATTGAAATATCGTAGTATATAAGCTCTTTTGTATTTTATTATTGTTGTATTATAGAACAAGAAAAATTACTTCATTTGTTTCATGGCAGATGCCAACATAAGTTTGATTCGATTTAGCTGATTTACTTCACTAGCACCAGGATCATAATCAATGGCAACTATATTGCTTGTAGGATATTGACGACGAAGTTCTTTGATTACACCCTTTCCAACGACATGGTTCGGTAGGCATCCAAATGGTTGAGTACAAACTATGTTATTAGCACCCGATTCAATTAGTTCAATCATTTCACCAGTTAAGAACCAACCCTCACCTGTTTGATTCCCTAAAGAAACAATGTGGGACGCATGTTCTGCTGTTGTATAAATATTTGCAGGTGGAATAAAGTGTTTGCTTTTTATTAACGCACGCTTACCGGCGCCTCGTAAGAATTCAATTCCCCAGATTCCTAGTTTGGAATTACGGGCTGTTTTTTTACTCATGCCAAGTTGTTCAGCTTTATAAATTTGGTTGTAGAAACAATAAAGCATAAAGTCGATTAGATCTGGACAAACAGCTTCAGCGCCTTCAGATTCTAAGAGTTCAACAAGATGATTGTTTGCAGCTGGCAAAAATTTGACGAGTATTTCACCTACAATACCCACGCGTGGCTTCACTTCATCAGTAATTGGTATTTGATCAAAATCTTCAACAATTTTTCGACACATGCGATTAAATTGAGCAAATGTCGGATGTTTTTTGGAGACAAATTTTTTACATTTTTCATTCCATTCTTGATGGAGAGCATCAGTAGACCCTTTTGTCACTTCGTAAGGACGCATTCGATAGACGCAGCGCATAAATAAATCGCCAAAAATCGTACCGTAGCAAGCGCGGAGTAATAAATCAACAGTTAGTTTGAAGCCAGGATTTGTTTCAATACCACCCAGATTTAATGATATTACTGGAATATGCGACATATTTGCTTTTTCAAATGCACGTCTGATAAATCCAACATAGTTTGTAGCTCGACAGCCACCACCGGTTTGAGACATTACAACAGCTACTTTGTTTAAGTCATATTGACCGGACAAAAGTGCATCCATAATCTGACCAACAACAATTAGTGAAGGGTAGCAAGCATCATTATTTACGTATTTTAAGCCGACATCTACAGCACGTTTGTTATCGTTTGGCAATACTTCAAAATTATAACCACTTGCATGAAAGGCTTCGCGTAAGATATCAAAGTGTATAGGAGACATCTGTGGACAAAGAATTGTATAGTCCTTACGCATTTCTTTTGTAAAAGGAATTTTGGTGATAGCACTTGATTTGATTTCCCGTTTCTCATTACTAGCTTCTTTTACTCGAATAGCTGCTAGGAGAGAACGAATACGAATTCGTGCAGCACCTAAATTATTTACCTCATCAATTTTAAGACAAGTATAGATTTTACCACTTCCAGCCAAGATATCATTTACTTGATCGGTGGTAACGGCATCTAGTCCACAGCCGAAGGAGTTAAGTTGGATCAAATCCAAATAGTCTGTGGTTTTCACAAAACTTGCCGCAGAATATAATCTTGAATGATACATCCATTGATCTGAAACGATAAGAGGACGTTCTGGCAAGGCAAGATGTGAAATGGCATCTTCCGTTAATACCGCAATATCGTAGGAGGTAATGAGCTCTGGAATCCCATGGTTGATTTCCTGGTCAATATGATATGGTCTTCCAGCGAGAACAATACCACGTTTATTATTCTCTTTTAAATAGGCGATGACTTCTTCGCCTTTTCGCATCATATCAGTACGTGCAAGAGTCTGTTCTTCCCATGCTGCATGCACTGCATCAAAAATCTCGGAAGAAGAAAAATCTGGAAATTCACGTACCAAAACGTCACGAATAGTGGATTCACTTTTAAAGGACATAAATGGATTATGTATGGAAGCAACACCATTGATAAATTCTTCCATGTTATTTTTAATGTTTTCAGAATAAGAGGTTACAATTGGACAATTGTAGTGATTGTTTGCACCCTCTACTTCATCGCGCTCGTAGAATAAAGAAGGATAGAAGACATAATCAATCCCTTGATTAATTAGCCACTTAACATGTCCATGGACAAGCTTTGCAGGATAACATTCGGATTCACTTGGGATGCTTTCAATACCGAGTTCGTACATTTTATGATTTGAACTTGGAGATAGGACTACCTGATATCCTAATTTTGTGAAAAAAATAAACCAAAAAGGATAATTTTCATACATATTTAGAACTCTTGGAATACCGACTTTTCCACGAGTTGCAACATCGGGACTAAGTGGTTCGTATGAAAACATTCGTTCTAATTTGTATGCATATAAATTAGGAACAAGCTGTTTCGTTTTTTCTTTGCCAAGACCCATTTCACAGCGATTACCAGAAATATATTGTCGTCCACCACTAAATTGATTTACGGTTAAGCGACAATTATTAGTACATCCCTTGCATTTGGCCATTTTTGTTGAAAAAGAAAGGGCGTTGATTTTATCAATTCCAAGCATTGTAGTTTTTTCAGAGTCATCTTTTTGGCCAAGTTTTGTTTGATATCTTTCTTTTGCAATTAATGCAGCACCAAAAGCTCCCATAATTCCTGCAATATCCGGTCTCACAGCTTCACAACCAGCAATTTTTTCAAAACTTCTTAAAACAGCATCGTTGTAAAAAGTTCCACCTTGAACGACAATTTTCTTTCCAAGTTCGGATGCATCTGAAACTTTAATAACTTTAAAGAGAGCGTTTTTAATGACAGAGTAAGCAAGACCTGCAGAAATGTCAGCAACACTTGCGCCTTCTTTTTGTGCCTGCTTAACTTTTGAGTTCATAAATACAGTACAGCGAGTTCCTAAATCAATTGGGTGTTTAGCAAAAAGAGCTTCTTTAGCAAAATTTTGTACACTGAAATTAAGTGATTGTGCAAAGGTTTCAATAAAAGAACCACAACCGGATGAACAGGCTTCGTTTAGCTGTACGCTGTCAACAGTGCGATTTTTAATTTTAATACATTTCATATCTTGCCCGCCAATGTCCAAGATGCAATCAACGTCAGGAGCAAAAAAAGCAGCGGCATAGTAGTGAGCAACTGTCTCAACCTCTCCCTCATCAAGTAGTAAAGCGGCTTTCATTAATGTTTCCCCATAACCAGTAGAACAAGAGTGCACAATATGTGCGTCGCTTGGCAGGTTCTCATAAATATCTTTAATTGCATTGATACAAGTGGTCAAGGGACTGCCGTTATTATTGCTATAGAATGAATACAAAAGAGAACCACTTTCAGATACCAAAGCAATCTTAGTGGTAGTACTTCCAGCATCAATTCCTAAATAACAATTTCCGTGATAGGTGGATAATTCTTTTGTACGAACCTTGTGATTGCTATGTCTAGCTAAAAAAGTCTCGTATTCAGTTTTGGTTTCAAAAAGAGGATCCAAACGTTCTACTTCAAATTGCATTTTAATCTTTGCAGATAATTTATTTGCAAGTTCTAGGAGAGTGTAGTTTGATTCTTCACTAGCGCTGATTGCTGAGCCAATAGCTGCAAATAAATGAGAGTTTGCAGGTAAAATGCGATGATCTTCATCAAGTTTTAGGGTACGAATAAAAGCTTCACGTAATTCCGATAAAAAATGGAGTGGACCACCAAGAAAAGCAACATGACCACGAATTGGCTTACCACAAGCGAGACCGCTGATGGTTTGGTTAACAACAGCCTGAAAAATGGAAGCGGCAAGATCTTCCTTTGTTGCGCCTTCATTAATGAGGGGCTGGATATCGGATTTTGCAAATACGCCACATCTTGCGGCAATTGTATAGAGAGATTGATACTTTTTGGCATATTCATTTAGTCCCATTGCGTCTGTTTGTAAAAGGGAGGCCATTTGATCGATAAAAGAACCAGTTCCTCCGGCACAAATTCCGTTCATTCGTTGCTCAACAGTACCATTTTCAAAATAGATAATTTTAGCATCTTCGCCACCTAATTCTATGGCAACATCGGTTTGAGGAGCAAGTTCTGTTAATGCTGAAGAAACAGCGATTACCTCTTGAATAAAGGGAACATTTAGATGGTTAGCAAGTGATAAACCACCAGACCCCGTGATCATAGCAGATACATTCAAATCGGATAATTGGGCCACCGCTTTCTCTAGTAAAGAAGCAAGTGTTTCTTGAATGTTTGCAAAATGTCTCTCATAATCTGAAAATAACAAGCTTTTATTTTGATCTGTAATAGCGATTTTTACAGTAGTAGATCCTATGTCAATTCCTAATTGATACCTTGTTTCACTAGTTTTCATAAATATACCTTTCGATTTTAAAGCAAATATCTTGTGCGCATTATATTATACGATAGTAAAAAAAAAAGTGCAATCGCATAATAATTTCAAGATATTAAATTTACATAAAAACTAAAGAAAGGAATTGTTAAATATGTTGAAAAGAGTGTGAAATATTGGTGGGTTTTATTTACAACTTTAAACGGACGTGCTAGAATGAGTACGGTTATACAGGAATGAAATGCGAGGAGTTTTATGTGGCTTAATAAGTTGGAGAAAAAGTATGGAAAGTATGCGATTCCAAACTTAACATATGTTATTATTGGTTGTTATATTATTGGGTATTTGATACAGTTTTTTGCAGAAGAATTCTTCTTGTACCTATCATTAAACCCCTATGCAATTATAAGGGGACAAGTTTGGAGATTGTTTACTTGGTTGTTGTTACCACCAGGTAGATTTACTATTTTTACGGTAATCTCGTTGTTCTTTTACTATTATATTGGGACATCACTAGAACGAGCGTGGGGAACCTTTCGCTATAATATGTTTCTATTATCGGGTATACTTTTTACAGTTGTTGGAGCGTTCTTGCTTTTGCTAATTCCATCAGGGTATCAAATGAATTTTTCGTCGTTTTCGACCTATTATGTCAGCTTGTCATTGTTTCTAATGTATGCGATTACGTTTCCGGACAATCAAGTATATCTTATGATGATCATACCGGTTAAATTAAAGTATATGGGAATAATCTATGGCATCTATTTGGCAGGAAGCACTTTGTATTTAATTGGAAAAGGTAATTGGGCTGAAGTAATTGTAATTGTTTTTTCTTTGATGAACGTAATTATTTTCTTTATAGTGACGAGAAAATCTTTTAAGAGTCCAGTTCAGATCAAGAGGCAAAAAGAATTTAAGAAAAAAATGCGACCTCAGGGAAGAACGTTAAACGGACAAGTGACAAAGCACAAATGTGCAATTTGCGGAAAAACGGAACAAAGTGGTGATGATATAGAATTTCGATTCTGTTCAAAATGTGATGGAAATTATGAGTATTGTTCGGAACATTTATTTACGCATACTCATGTGAAAAAAGGATAAAAGTAGAATGCAGTTAGATAATGTACAAGAGTTTATGGATTTGGTAAGATCCTTGTTGAGCGTTGCGAGAAAGCAAGGTATGGTAGTATCAAAAAGCCAATGCGCTGAAAAACTTGGAGAGTATTATACGTCGGAAGATAAAAAACCGATTTTGGATACATACTTACAGGAACAGGGAATTAGCGTTTGTGAAGATGATGAATTAGACCATAAGATAAGCTCATTAGAGGAGTTTGAAAAGGACTTATCTAAGATGGATGAGGATTATGTTAGAGACTATTTGGAAGACTTGGAATATATTGAAGTGTTATCTAGAGAACAACTTGTTGATTTATCCAAGAAAGCACTTGAGGGGGAAGAACAAGCTATCGAACAATTGACCCTTCATTATTTAAAAGACGTAGTATCTTTAACGAAGTTATATAGTAACCAAGGCGTTTTGATTCAAGATTTAATTGGTGAAGGAAATGTAGCGTTAATGAAGAGTATGAAACTCTTGTCAGTTGTTGAAAGCCCAGAAGAAATAGAGGGATTTGTAATATCTTTTGTTATGAAGGAATTAGAACGTTTTGTATACGAAGAACAAGATGCTAGTTTACAAGTTAAAAGTATTGCCAGCCGATTATCAGATATTCTTGAATGTATTCAAAAACTGAAAGAACTTACGATTGGAGAAATCAAGAGCGAAGATATTATGAGCGAGTTATCTTTGACGCAGAACGAAGTGGATGAAGCACTTGAGTTGAGCGGGATGAGTTTAGAACAGTTAATCAAACTTGAGCATATACAGGAAGATCACAACGAAGAGAGCATAGAAGAGGAACTTACATAAATGAATGACCAAAATAGGGATTACAAATACGTGATTCAGGATTTTTCAAAGGTCTACATTGGTGGAAAATGCAATATTGCAGATGTTCTTGAAGCTGATGACACACCGGAAAAAATACGTATGGCAATGATGCGAATACTTGATAAAGAGCAGGATGAGAAACAAGAGTTTGATCAAATCTTAAAACAAGGCGATTCAAAGAATTTGGTTTATAAATTTTTTCTTCAAGGGAACGTTAAACTTAATGTTTTACAGGAAGAAGAAGGTAAAAAAGGAAAATCAGTGCGGTTCGTCCAAAAGACCTATGAATTGGAAGAATTTGTGCGTGACATACAAACGAGTGAAGATTCTGACAAAATAATAATTTCGGAAATTGTTATTAAAAAGTTGAATCTACTGAAAATTAGTGTATAATCTTAATTAGGATTATTGCACTAAAAGATAGTGCATTTAGAAGAAATGACAAAAAATGTGCATATGCACAAATGAGTTTAGGCTATAAACTGTTGCGTAAACAAATTCTCTTGATGTATTATCTTATTAGAGGGGTTATCTTGAAGAAGATAATAGAAGGGTAGTGCGTGCGCCCGGGAAATAAGCAGGAGACAAGCAGGAGACGGTTTGTCTGCTGTTTATTTTTTTAATTTGATTGAGCGAGGTGGAGAAATGGCAGTTACTGTAAAAAAGATGCTATCAAAATACGAGAAAGATTATCAATTAGAGGTTGTTGCGGGTAAAGAAGGTTTGGACAACATTATTTCGTGGTCTTACTGCGTTGAAGCACTCATTGACAAAAGCTTTTTACGTGGTGGGGAAGTTGTTATAACCACTGGAGTAGGAAAGGCAAATGAGGAGTGGCTTTATTCCTATGTAGAGATGTTGGTTCAAAAAGAAGTGAGTTGTTTAATCTTAAATGTAGGAACTTATATTCATACAATTCCAGAAGAGGTTAAGGTTTTGTGTAATCGTCATCAACTTCCTTTGGTTACAATGCCACTAAATTCTAAAGTATTTGAGGTGATCAAGGATTTTTGTTACGAAATCATGATTGATGAGAAAAATGAAACGGATATAGGGCAGACCCTTAGAAGTATGATTTTTTATCCAAGAGAGGCAAAACAACATTTTCATATTCTACAGGAATATGGATTTGAAATAAATAAGAATTTTTTAATACTGTCAATTGATATGCAATTTAAAAATGGTGAACCTGAAAACTTTAATTCATCTTTTCGATTTGGGAGCGAAAAGGTATTTCGAAGTATGAAATTGAAGTACGGGCACTTTGAGTATGAGGGCGTTCGGGAAAAGTTACAGATATTTATTATCAATGGTTTGCAAAAAGACCAAATAAATGAATTGCTGATTCAGTTTAGGAAACTTTCAAGGCAATATGTCCATTGTGAAACTTATATGGGAGTAAGCCCTGTTTATGGAAATATTAATAATTTGTCAAAGAATTTTAGAAAGGCTCAGTATTTATCAAGACTAGGAAAGAGAAAAAAAATAAGTCCGGTCTTATTTGATGAGGCAGGAGTTGATAAAATACTAATCTCGGTAGATGATTCGGAAGTATTAAAAGAATTCTATTTGGATATTTTGGGAGAACTTGTTCAGTATGATCTAAATAACAACACTCAATATATGGAACTTTTGAAGGTTTATTTGGAAAATGATGCAAGTGTTCAGGTGACTGCTGATAAAATGTTTGTGCACAGGAATACAATTAATTATCAGTTGAATCGAATAAAATCCATTACCGGGTTGAATCTAAATACATTAGAAGAGCGATTTAAACTTATGCTAGCCTATCGTATAAAGGACTTTATATAGAATGATTTGAATGGTATAATGAGGAAGAATAAAATAGAAATGGAGTAACTACATGATTGAACAATTATCTGCCTATGAGCTCATTGAAAAGAAACGAAGCGATGATTTGAATTCAATGGGATATTTATTAAAACACAAAAAATCAGGTGCAAATATATTTTTGCTAGATAATGATGATGAGAATAAAGTCTTCTATATTGGGTTTCGTACACCTCCAAGTGACAGTACAGGAGTTGCGCATATACTAGAGCATTCAGTGCTTTGTGGTTCTCAGAATTTTCCTGTAAAAGATCCCTTTGTAGAACTTGCAAAAGGTTCTTTGAATACCTTTTTAAATGCGATGACATATCCGGATAAAACCGTTTATCCAGTAGCGAGTTGTAATGATAAAGATTTTGCAAATTTAATGCATGTATATTTGGATGCGGTCTTTCATCCAAATATTTATAAAGAACCCAAGATTTTCAAACAAGAAGGTTGGCACTATGATTTAACTTCTTTAGAAGATGAGCTAGAGATTAATGGGGTTGTTTATAACGAGATGAAGGGGGCGTTCTCATCGCCAGATGATGTTCTAGACCGTGAAGTATTTAATACACTTTTCCCGGACACAGCCTACGGGGTTGAATCTGGTGGTGATCCTAAGAATATTCCGGATCTGACGTATGAACAATTCATTGAATTTCATCAATCTTTTTATCATCCATCGAATAGCTACATTTATTTGTATGGGAACATGGATTTTGTTGAAAGACTAACATTTTTAGATGAGTTTTATTTAACGTTCTTTGAGCAAAAACATGTAGATTCCGAAATTAAAATGCAGGAGCCATTTGATAAAGTTAAGAATGTTAGAAAAGAATACCCTATTTCGGAAGGTGAATCTGAAAAAGAAAACACCTATTTTGCATATAATACTGCATTTTCTAAGACACTTGACAGAGAACTTTATTACGCATTTCAAGTTTTGGACTATGCGCTTTGTTCTGCACCGGGAGCACCACTTAAACAGGCTCTAATTGATGCGGGAATTGGTAAAGAAGTATACAGTGTTTATGAAAATGGGATATTACAACCATATTTTTCGATTGTAGCAAAGGGTACTGATGAAGAACGTTTACAAGATTTCCTTAGAATTATTGAAGAGGTTTTAAATAATCAAGTTTGTTTGGGTATCAATAAAAAGTCGCTTTATGCAGGTATTTCCTATTTTGAATTCAAGTATAAAGAAGCTGACTTTGGAAACTATCCGAAAGGGTTAATGATTGGATTAAACGCACTTGATAGTTGGCTTTATGATATTCAAAATCCATATATGTATATTGAGGCAAATGAACTCTTTAAGACATTAAAAAAGTATGTTGAAACAGGATATTTTGAACACTTGATTCAAACGTATTTAATTGATAACACACATAAATCCATTTGTGTTATAGTGCCTAAAATAGGACTGGCTACGAAAAGAGAACAAGAACTTAAAGATAGACTCGCGCAATTAAAGGCAAATCTTTCACAAAATGAATTAGTAGAGTTAATTGAAGAAACAAAGGATTTAGAGGTATACCAAGAGAGTGAAGATAAGAAGGAAGATATTGATAAATTACCGCTTCTTTCAAGGGAAGATTTAGGAAAAGAAGCCCAACCTTTTATAAATGAACTAGTAGAAGAAAAGGGACTCAAAATCCTGCATCATGAAATTTTCACAAATCAAGTATCCTATATTAAGTTTATTTTTGATACAACTTGTGTTTGTCAAGATGAACTACGCTACATTGCTTTGTTGAGAATGTTTTTGGGATATATCGATACAAAGAATTACAAATATGCAGACTTATTTCATGAAGTAAATATTGCAACGGGAGGGATTTCAACTCAAAGCAATATCTATGTAGATTCAAAAAACGACGATCAGTTCAAGATGACTTTTGAGACACGAGTTAAAACACTCTATGACAATACAAAAGAAGCGATGGAATTAGTACAAGAAATTCTGTTTTCATCGGATTTTTCAGATACAAAAAGGTTATATGAAATTTTGCTTGAACAAAGATCAAGAATGCAATCAAGCATGACAAGCGCAGGACATTCTCTAGCAGCAATTAGGGCGCTGTCTAAATTATCTCAAAGTGCTGCGCTACAAGAGTTAATGAGTGGAATCTCGTTCTATCAATTTTTAGATGATTTATGTAATCATTTTGATGAGAAAAAAGAAAAATTGGTTCAAACAATGAATCGACTACGAGAACAGTTGCTAAACGAAAAAAATCTGTTGGTAGATTATACGGGAACAAAAGAAGGGCTTTCTCAATTAAGCGAAAATGTTTCTACTGTGACGAAGCATCTCAAAGACGATGAGCAAAAAAACTATGAGTACTATTTTAAGAATGAAGAAACTAGGGAAGCGTTCAAAACATCCGCACAAGTTCAATATGTTTGTGCAGCAGGAAATTTCAAACAAAAAGGGCTGGACTATAGTGGGGCATTAAGAGTACTGAAAGTGATTTTGGGCTATGATTACCTTTGGATGAATGTCCGCGTAAAAGGCGGGGCATATGGATGCATGAATGCATTTACCAAAACAGGAGATTGCTACTTTGTATCTTATAGAGACCCGAATCTTGCAAAAACCTTTGAGGTTTATCAAGGAGCTGCAGAGTTTATTAAGAATTTTTCCTCGGATGAAAAGACAATGACGAAGTATATCATTGGTGCGATTTCGGATTTGGATACCCCATTAAACCCATCAGCGAAGGGAAGTCGTTCGTTAACAGCCTATCTGTCAAATGTATCATTTGCGGATGAGCAAAAAGTGAGGGATGAATTATTGGCTTGTAATGGAGCGGCAATTCAATCTATGTACCAATATGTAATGGCAATAATGGAATCGGAAATTATTTGTGTCGTTGGTAATGAAGAAGAAATTGATAAGGAACATTCTCTTTTTTCAAAGATTCAGCATTTATTTTAAGGAAATAAAAAATTTTTCGTAACTACCATAAATAGTATGAGGGTGATTCGTATCCTTATTACAGAGTTGGAATTTGTATGAGATATGAAAAGGAGGGTTATTTATGAAAAAGGTTAATAAGAAGAATTGGGTGTTAGGTATTTTACTTTCAGCGATACTCGTTTTAGGGGGGTGTAGTTCTGCAAAATCATCGGATCAAATGATGGAAGAAGCATATGAACCATATGCAGAGAATAGTGCTACCACTAGTTATGACGCAGAAAGTCAGGCACAGACGGATGATCTATATGATTCAAAAATGGCAGAAACCGAAATGGCTGATGAGGCCGTGGAACCAGGTGCAGTTGGGGCAAGTGGAGCTGAAAAGGTGGAAGTGGTTGACCCGAATCGAAAGTTGATTAAAACGGTTGGGATGACGGTAGAAACACAGGAGTTCGATAGCTTAATCGCAAATGTGGAACAGAAAGTTGGAACACTTGGTGGCTATATTGAAAGTTCTAATATGAATGGGAATAGTGAGTATTATGATAGTGGAAGAAGTGCCTACTACAAAGTGCGTGTTCCAAAAGACAAGTTAGATACATTTGTGGAAAGCATTGAAGGAATTTCGAATATTACAAGTAAGAATGTTAATACGCAGGACGTTACACTTCAATATGTGGATACAGAGAGTTACAAAAAGTCACTTAAAGCTGAGTACCAAAGATTGATTGAGTTATTAGAGAAAGCACAGGACATTGAAACAATTATTCGTTTAGAATCAAGGCTTACAGAAGTTCGTTATCAGTTGCAAAGCACAGAATCAACATTACGTTCTTATGATAATGCAGTGGATTATGCGACGATTGACTTAAACATTACTGAAGTAGTTCGTTATACACCAGAAGTTGCAAAATCACCTATTGAAAAAATGATTACTGGTTTTGGTGAAAGCGTAAAGAATGTGATATTTGGACTTCGTGACTTTTTGATCGGTCTTGTGATTGTATCACCATATTTAGTTTTATGGGCAATTATTATTGGATTGTTTGTTTTGATTATTCGTGCTATGATTAAATCATCTAAGAAGAAGGCACTTAAAAGAGCAGAATTGAAGGCGCAGCAAAAAGTGCAGCAAGATGCTACAAAAGATGCTTCGCTAGAAGAAAAGCAAAACAGTTAAAGTAGTATTAGGATGAAATAATGAGGGGCGTCCAATTCGTTGGGCGCCTTAATAGTATTTGATAATGGTTATTGAAAGGACGGAGAACTCTAATGCAAACAGATATGAAAACAGGATTTGTTGCTATGATTGGAAGACCAAATGTTGGGAAATCAACTTTAATGAATCATCTGATTGGTCAGAAAATAGCAATTACATCAAACAAACCACAAACAACTCGTAACAAGATTCAAACAGTATTAACAAAAGAAGAGGGGCAAATTATCTTCCTTGATACGCCAGGAATGCATAAGGCAAAAAATAAACTTGGAGATTATATGATGCAGGTTGCATCCTCTACCTTAAGAGATTGTGATATTGTTCTTTGGTTGATTGAACCTTCCACTTTTATTGGAAAAAACGAAATGGAAATTCTTGAGAAAATTAAACGGGTGAAGAAACCTGTATTTTTAATTGTGAATAAAATAGATTCTGTGACAAAACTTGAAGTGCTAGAGTGCATTGACCGCTATCGAAAAATTTATGAGTTTGCCGAAGTCATACCTGTTTCTGCAATAAAGGGGGATAATACGCAAGTAATTATTGACTGTGTATTTAAGTATTTGGATAAAGGGCCTATGTATTATGATGAAGATACGATCACAGATCAACCAGTCAGACAAATCGTAGCAGAACTAATTCGTGAGCAGGCGCTTAAAGCGTTAGATGATGAGATTCCTCATGGAATAGCGGTTAGTATTGAACAAATGAAGTATCGAAAACAAATGGTTGATATTGATGCAACAATTATTTGTGAAAAGGATTCCCACAAGGGTATGATTATTGGAAAACAAGGTTCAATGCTTAAGAGAATCGGAACGCATGCTCGCTTTGGAATAGAAGAATTATTAGAATCAAAAGTAAATTTGCAATTGTGGGTGAAGGTTAAAAAAGATTGGAGAGATAGCGAATTTCTCTTACAAAATTTTGGATATCAAAAGCAAGATTCTGAGGACAAAAAAGGATGGAAGAATTAACGGTTACAGGAATTATCCTAAAGGTGTCAAATGTTTCCGAGTATGATAAACGAATCGTCATTTTAACAAAGGAACGTGGAAAAATAGTCGCTTTTGCTAAGGGAGCCAGGAAGACCAACCATAGATTGTTGGGAATAACAAGCCCATTCCTATTTGGGGAGTTTAGCGTATATGAAGGAAGAACGGCTTATCAAATCAAAGAGGCTACAATCCTTAATCATTTTGAGAATTTGCGAAATGACTATGAAGCAGCTTTTTATGGAATGTATTTTCTGGAAATATCAGATTATTACAGTAAAGAAAATAATGACGAAGTCGAACTATTGAAATTGCTCTATCAAACACTCCAGGCTTTGAATAAGACAAGCATTGATAAGTGTTTAATTCAGAGTATCTTTGAAATCAAAAGTATTTGTGTAAATGGAGAATTCCCGGGGATTTTAGATAAATTCAATATTTTAGAGGATACTAAATTTGCAATCGATTACATTGTTCGTACAAAAATCGATAAGTTATATACGTTTCAAGTATCAAAAGAAGTTTTGGCAGAACTTTGCGTATGTGCAAAAGAGTACCGAGTTCACTACATGGGCGGAAAATTTAACAGCTTGGAAATCTTGCAAAATTGCTTGTTGAAAAATGAACTGTAGTCATATATAATAATATCCGGTACTTTGGAGGAGATAAGATTATGAAAAAATATTTGTGTTTACTTGTTTTTGGGGTTCTTTTGCTAGGTTTAGCAGGTTGTTCACCGTTAAAAGATGTAACAAAAGATACAGTTTATGTACACAAAAACGGAAAAATCTCGCAAGCAATTGTGGAAGAATTTTCACAATCGTATTATGATGCGAATGAGCTTCACACGATGGCGGATGAAGAAGCTGAGAAATACAACCAAACAAACGGAGATAATTGTGTTAAAGTGAAGTCTTTTGAAATGAAAGAAAATGTCATTTCGCTCTTTATGGAGTACAAAGCAGCAAAAGATTATCAGGATTTTAATGCTACCACCTTTTACGCGGGTACAGTTGAAGCTGCCTATGATCAAGGATTTGCATTTGAAAACATGATTAATACGGATACAAATGAAACAATTTCTCCAGAAGATGTGTTGGCTTTAGGAAATGAGAATATCGTTATTTTCGTTGAAAATGAAAATGTAATTGTAAATCAAAATATTAAATATATTAGTAGCAACTTGGTGCTTGAGAATGAAAAGGAAGTAAGTGTCAAGACGGATGAAGGAATTCACTATATTATCTACTAATTGATAGCTTAAAATAAACGAAATGGAGAACTGTATGGAAAAGTCAATGGAAAAGATTGTTGCGTTAGCAAAAGCAAGAGGATTTGTTTATCCAGGATCGGAAATTTATGGTGGATTAGCCAATTCATGGGACTATGGAAATCTTGGAGTGGAATTAAAGAATAATGTGAAAAAAGCTTGGTGGCAAAAATTCATAACAGAAAGTCCATACAATGTCGGCGTTGATTGCGCTATTTTGATGAATCCACAAACATGGGTTGCTTCTGGGCATTTAAAGGGATTTTCAGATCCTTTGATGGATTGTAAAGAGTGTCACGAACGTTTTCGGGCAGATAAATTAATTGAGGATTATGTATTTGAAAAAAAGATCACCTTGGATTCAGGACTTGACGGTTGGTCCAATGAGGATATGAAAAAATATATTGATGAGCATGAAATTACATGTCCAACTTGTGGAAAACGTAATTTCACAGAAATCAGACAATTCAATCTTATGTTTAAAACATTTCAAGGAGTAACAGAAGATGCAAAGAATACAGTATATCTTCGACCTGAAACAGCGCAGGGTATCTTTGTGAATTTTAAAAATGTACAAAGAACTTCTCGTAAAAAAATTCCTTTTGGAATTGGGCAGGTTGGTAAATCTTTTAGAAATGAAATAACACCAGGAAATTTTATCTTTAGAATTCGCGAATTTGAGCAAATGGAATTGGAGTTTTTTTGTGAGCCAGACACAGATTTAGAGTGGTTTGCATATTGGAAACAGTTTTGTATTGATTGGTTACAAACACTTGGTATAAAAGAAGATGAAATGAGAGTTAGGGATCATGATGCAGAAGAACTTTCATTTTATTCAAAAGCAACAACTGACATTGAATTTTTATTCCCATTTGGATGGGGTGAACTATGGGGAATTGCAGATCGAACAGACTACGATTTAACCCAGCATCAAACTGTATCCGGACAGGATTTAACCTATTTTGATGATGTGGCAAATAAACGCTATGTACCATATGTTATTGAACCGTCACTTGGGGCAGACCGTGTATTGCTTGCATTTTTATGCTCAGCTTATGACGAAGAAGACCTTGGAGAAGGCGATTCAAGAACAGTTATGCGTTTCCACCCAGCATTGGCACCAGTGAAAATTGGAGTTTTGCCTTTGTCTAAAAAACTTAATGATGGAGCTGAAAAAGTATTTTTTGAATTATCTAAGAAATATAATTGCGAATTTGATGATCGTGGAAATATTGGTAAAAGATATCGTAGACAGGATGAAATTGGAACACCATTTTGTATTACTTATGATTTTGATTCTGAAACGGATCAATGCGTAACCGTTCGTTTTCGCGATAGTATGGAGCAGGTTAGAGTAGAAATTGCAAAATTAGATGAGTATTTTGCAGATAAATTTACATTTTAAATGAATTTTGGAGGAAGTAAAAGTGCAGAAATACGGTGTGAATGAACTAAGAAAAATGTTTTTAGACTATTTTGAGAGCAAAGATCATCTTGTTTTAAAAAGTTTTTCTTTGGTACCACATAATGACCAGTCATTATTATTGATTAATTCAGGTATGGCACCTCTGAAGCCATATTTTACAGGACAAGAGATACCTCCTAAAAACAGAGTGACAACATGTCAAAAATGTATCCGTACTGGGGACATTGAAAATATTGGAAAAACAGCAAGACATGGTACATTTTTTGAAATGCTTGGTAATTTTTCGTTTGGAGATTACTTCAAAAAAGAAGCAATTGAGTATAGTTGGGAGTTTTTGACTAAAGTAGTTGGTTTAGATGAAGACAGACTATATCCTTCGGTATATGAACAAGACGATGAAGCATTTGATATTTGGAATAAAGATATGGGAATTGCTGCCGATCGAATTTTTAGATTTGGAAAGGCAGATAATTTCTGGGAACATGGCAGTGGTCCTTGTGGTCCTTGCTCTGAAATATATTACGACCGTGGTGAAAAATATGGTTGTAATAGTGAGAGTTGTACGGTGGGTTGCGAATGTGATCGCTATATCGAAATTTGGAATAATGTATTTACTCAGTTCGAAGGAGATGGGCAGGGTAATTATACAGAACTTGAAAAGAAGAACATTGATACGGGGATGGGTCTTGAACGATTAGCAGCAGCTGTTCAGGATGTAGATTCGATTTTTGATGTGGATACAATTCTTGCACTTCGCGAGCGTGTGTGCGAACTTTCAGGAAAAGAATATAAAAGTGAATATAAGTGGGATGTATCCATTCGAATCGTTACAGATCATATTCGGTCGGCTACGTTTATGATTAGTGATGGAATTATGCCTAGTAATGAAGGTCGAGGATATGTTCTTCGAAGAATCATTCGTAGGGCTGCAAGACATGGAAGGCTTTTAGGTATTCAAGGTGAATTTCTTGCAAATTTGAGCACTACAGTTATTGAAGGAAGCAAAGACGGATATCCTGAACTTGACGATAAGAAAGATTTCATTTTGAAAGTATTAGCTCAGGAAGAAAGTAAGTTTGCAAATACGATCGATCAAGGAATCACTATTTTGGCCGATATGGCAAAGAGTTTAGAATTGGAAAAGAAGACAATTTTGGCCGGAGAAGATGCTTTTAAACTCCATGATACATATGGATTTCCTCTTGATTTAACAAAGGAAATCTTAGAGGAAAAGGGTATTCTTGTAGACGAAGAAGGTTTTAAAGCTGCAATGCAAGAACAAAAACAAAAAGCCAGAGATGCAAGAAAAGAAACAAATTACATGGGTTGCGATGCAACAGTATATGAAGAGATTGACCCTTCAATTAAATCTGAATTTGTAGGATATGATGCATTAACAAATACATCAAATATCTTGGTACTTACTACAGAAACAGAACTTGTGGATGCGTTAAGTGATGGTGAAGTAGGTACAATTATTGTATCTAAAACAGCATTTTATCCAACAATGGGTGGACAAAATGGAGATATTGGTATTATTGAGACCAAAGAAGGTAGATTTGCTGTAGAGGAAACAATAAAACTTGCTGGTGATAAAATTGGACATATTGGAAAAGTGACATCAGGTATGATTTTAATTCATTCGGATGCAAAACTAATAGTAGATGAGAAAAACAGAAATGCAACCTGCAAAAATCATAGTGCAACACATTTGTTACAAAAAGCACTACGTACAGTTTTGGGAACACATGTTGAGCAAGCGGGATCTTTTGTAAATGCAGAACGTTTGAGATTTGATTTTAGCCATTTTTCGGCGATGACGAAAGAAGAAATTGCAAGGGTTGAAGAAATCGTTAACGAAGAAATTGCAAAGGGATTGAATGTTTCTACAAATGTGATGAGTATTGAGGAAGCCAAAAAACAAGGAGCAATGGCTTTGTTTGGCGAAAAGTATCAAGAAGAAGTTCGCGTTGTATCCATGGGTGATTTCTCGAGAGAACTTTGTGGTGGAACGCATGTGTCTAATACAGCTTCTATTACGGCAATTAAGATTGTATCTGAAACTGGAGTTGCTGCGGGAGTGAGAAGAATCGAAGCGTTGACGGGTCGAGGTGTCTTTGCTTATTATAATGATTTGGAAACAAAATTAAATCAAACTGCACATATTCTGAAAGCGAGTGCCAATAACTTAGTGGAGCGCGCTCAAAGCGTTATAGGAGAAATGAAATCGCTCCAAAGTGAGCTAGAGTCTCTAAAGAGTAAGGCTGCCAAAGAATCAATAAAAGATATTTATGATCAGGTGGTTGAAATCAATGGAGTAAACTATCTTGGAGCAAAATTGATTGATGTTGATATGAATAGTTTGCGAGATCTGGGTGATCAAATCAAAGATAAACTTGGAAATTGTGCAATTTTGTTAATTTCTCAATCTTCGGATAAAGTGAATATGATAGCCATGGCATCGGATGATGCAGTAAAAAAAGGTATCCACGCTGGCAACCTGATTAAAGAAATTGGACCACTAGTTGGTGGTGGCGGCGGTGGCAGACCAAATATGGCCCAGGCAGGTGGAAAAAATCCGGCGGGCATCGAAGCTGCTATTGAAAAAGCAAAAGAAATAATTGTAAATCAATTTTTATAAAATTCGAGAAAAATAGTTGACGAAACGATTTATTATGGTATAATAATTTTTGTGCATAATACTATGCAAATAAAATACCCATATCAGTCGTGTTGCTTGAAGGGACTGAAGGGAGGTCGGGTGTAACTTATGTCAAATGTAATCGTTAAAGATAATGAAACTCTAGATAGCGCTTTACGTCGTTTCAAAAGAAGCTGCGCAAAGGCAGGAATTCAACAAGAGATTCGTAAAAGAGAGCATTACGAAAAGCCAAGTGTTAAACGTAAAAAGAAGTCAGAAGCGGCTAGAAAACGTAAATTTAATTAATGTATTTGAAAGTCCTTGACTTATGTCAGGGACTTTTTACGTTGTGCCATTACAAT
>CAZWNX010000018.1:24009-33080 GCA_964635395.1 uncultured Lachnospiraceae bacterium | reverse complement strand
TTTATAACCCTTATAACTTTTGTCATTATTTCTATATGAATCTGTAAATTGATGAAGCAAAAATTCAAATGCTTCAGGTAAAATCTGTGCTCTCCTTTGATTAAACGAAGAATTCGAAGGTGTTTCACAATCATAATCAAAATACTCATACAATTCATCCTTTAGAGATTTTCCTTCCATAGAAATCATAAACTTAAGCATTTCTGAGAAGGTCCATTTCTTTTGGCGAGTAAAATCGGTGTTAGGATTTTTAGTGAAGAGCCAACGAAATGAATCCATTTCTTCGATAAGTGAGACTAAATTCCCCTTAACTTTAGTAGCATAATTCATAGTATTTCCTCCTTGTAATCAAGCTTTCTTAATTACAAGGGCCACTTTGATTATCTATAGATAGTCAAAGTGGCCGCACATTTTGGAAAGTATGTCAACTATTTGTTTCAAATACTACAAAAAAAAGAGTAGGTTATGTATTTCTACATACTCTACTCTTTGCGTCATTCTTATCTTAATGACATTGGTCCTTCGACCATCCCTTTCACTTTTACGCTTCTACTAATTCCGTAGATAATTGCTCATATGCTCTCAAAATAATATTTTGAATAAAATCCCTCGTTTCAGAGTTAATTGGATGTGCAATATCACGATACTCCCCATCCGTTGACTTCTTACTCGGCATTGCAATGAACAGTCCCTTTTCACCTTCAATCACTTTAATATCATGGACCACAAACTCATCATCCAACGTAATTGAAACAATTGCTTTCATTTTTCCTTCTTTGCTAATTTTCCGTACACGTACATCTGTAATGTTCATAAAGATATCCCCCGATTCTGCCTTATATTACATAACGCTCATTTTTTTCTATCACTATTTTAATGGAATCCTCACCATGATGATAAGAATTAGCCCTAATAGTATCTCTGCTTTCAACAATGCAATTTTCAATATGCGTATTATCTCCAATGTACACATCGTTTAGAATAATAGAATTACGTATAACACAGTTGTTTCCCACAAACACTTTTTTAAATATAATAGAATTCTCAACCGTTCCATTAATAATACTTCCGCTCGATATCAAACTATTACTGATATTAGCCCCCACATTATGCTTTGCTGGTGGAAGATCGTCCACTTTCGAATAAATATCTGGATATTGTCTAAAGAAATAATCTCTCACTTCCGGTTTCAGAAAATCCATGTTCGTTTTGTAATAATCTTCTACCGTTGCGATATTTCTCCAATATTCCTTCATTTTATAGCCATAAATACGCTTATGATCTTTGTAACGAATCAACACATCTTTAACAAAGTCATGTTGGTTTTCTTCCGCACATTTCTCAATTAACTCGATTAACTGTCTTCTACGTATTACATAAATTCCGCATGAAATAGTATTCGATTTGGCATTGATTGGCTTTTCTTCAAATTCTTCAATACGACCCTCTTCATCCATTTTGAATATTCCATAACGCTCTACATTCTCTGACTCTTCCATTTCTTTACAGACAATGGTAACATCCGCTTTCTTCGCGATATGGTATTCCAATACCTTATTGTAATCTAACTTATAGACACAATCCCCTGATGCAATAACAACATATGGTTCATGTGAGTTCTTCAAGAAATTTAAATTCTGATAGATGGCATCCGCTGTGCCTCTATACCAAGTACTGTTTTCATGGGTTACCGTAGGTGTAAATACAAACAAACCGCCCTGCTTTCTACCAAAATCCCACCATTTTGACGAACTTAGATGTTCATTTAAACTTCTCGCGTTATATTGTGTAAAAACAGCTACTCGTTGTACATGTGAATTGGACATATTACTCAATGCAAAATCAATACTTCGATAGCTACCAGCAATTGGCATTGCTGAAATTGCTCTTTTTTGAGACAATTCCTTCATTCTATGATTGTTTCCACCCGCTAAAATTATTCCTATTGCTCTCATAGATCGTCACCTGCCTTAATCATAGTCTTTCCGCTTGCAAGAAATGCATTATCAAAATCACTTGCACTCATAATCCCAGAAATTACACTATTTTTTCCAACTGTAACATTATCTGGAATAACAGATTTCTCACCGACAGTCACCAATCCAGTATTGTAAATATGTGGATCCGTTTCATTTTCTGCCTCATCACCGATTCCAAGTTTGACATGATTACCAATCACAACATTCTCAGCAATAATTCCTTTATAGACTTCACAATTTGCACCGATTACAACTTCATTCATAATAATGGAATCTTTTACAATACTTCCTTCTCCAATGGTAACTCCGCATCCGATTACAGAATTAAATACCGACCCCATAATTTGTGTACCCTCTCCAATAATACATTTCTCAACTTTGCTTCCGCTAGCAATGTACTGTGGTGGTAAAGAATCACTTCTTGTATAAATCTTCCAATACTCTTCATATAGATTGAATTCCGGAACCAAATCAATTAATTCCATATTCGCTTCCCAATAAGAATAAAGTGTTCCAACATCTTTCCAATATCCATTGAATTCGTAAGCGTAAAGAGGCTCCCCCTTCTCATGGCAATATGGAATAACATGTTTTCCAAAATCTAACGCCGGCTGCTCAGCCATTGCAATTAAGGCTTCTTTGAGTAATTTCCAATTAAATATGTAGATCCCCATGGATGCAAGATTGCTCCTTGGATTCTCAGGTTTCTCTTCGAAATCATTAATTTTACCATTCTCGTCTGCAATTAAAATACCAAAACGCTTTGCTTCCTCATAGGGAACTGGCATTGCTGCAATGGTAACGGATGCACCTCTCGATTTGTGATAATCAAGCATCACCTCATAATCCATCTTATATATATGGTCTCCCGATAATATAAGAACATATTCCGGATTATAGTTATCCATATAATCCAAGTTTTGGAAGATGGCATTGGCTGTTCCCGTATACCATTCACTGTTTGCGCTCTTCTCATAAGGTGGCAATACTGTAACTCCACCAACGTTTCGATCCAAATCCCATGGGATACCGATTCCAATATGTGTATTCAGTCGTAATGGTTGATATTGAGTTAGTACTCCAACTGTGTCAACTCCTGAATTAATACAATTGCTGAGTGGAAAATCGATAATTCGATACTTTCCACCAAAAGCCACTGCAGGCTTTGCAACTTTTGCTGTCAAGACCCCTAATCTGCTGCCCTGCCCACCCGCAAGTAACATGGCAATCATTTCTTTTTTTATCATGCCTTCACCTCTTACTTTGCCTAGCTTTTCGAATACGAAAAACGTCACTAAAATGTAAAGTGATTATATCATATTTTCACAACAAAGTGAACAATAATTGGTAAAAAATTGTGGAAATATTTCAAAAATTTTACACTGTTTTACAAATTGTATGTGAATTGAAAATTCTATTGGTTTTTTTACATAATGTGTTTATAATAGGGAGTGGTGCCAAAAAGCACTCTCGTAAAAAATAACAAACGAAAGATAGGACGACTATGTATACAATAGACTTTTCCCATCCAATTGCGGTTCACTTTATTGGCATTGGAGGAATTAGCATGAGTGGATTGGCGCAAATTCTTGCCCAAAGAGGTTTTAAGGTTTCTGGCTCGGATGCCAAACAATCGGCAATCACGGACGCTTTAGAGGCCGACCACATTCTCATTCATTATGGACATCACACCACAAACATACACAATCAAATCGATTTGGTTGTATATACTGCTGCCATTCATGAAGACAATCAAGAACTGATGGAAGCAAAACGCCTTCAAATTCCATGCATCAGCCGAGCTGATTTGCTTGGACAGATTATGAAGAACTATCCCATCCCCGTTGCAGTAAGTGGAACTCATGGAAAAACGACTACTACATCCATGGTATCTGAAATACTGTTACAAGCAAAAAAAGACCCAACGCTAAGTGTTGGTGGCATGCTTAAATCGATTGATGGAAATATTCGCATTGGTAAGTCGGACTACTTTGTAACCGAAGCCTGTGAATATACCAATAGTTTTTTAAGCTTTTTCCCTAAAATAAGTATTATCCTAAACATTGAAGAAGATCATATGGACTTTTTCAATAACTTGGATGAAATATATGATTCTTTTCATAAATTTGCTAAACTACTTCCCTCTGATGGGATCTTGATTATCAACAACTCCATCAAGGACCTTTCCCGCATAACAAAAGATCTTACTTGTAAGGTAATTACCTTTGGTTTTACCGAAGACTGTGACTATTATGCCAGCGATATTCATTTTGATGCGTTCGCAAGACCTACTTTTACATTACATCATAAAACAGCACATTTTCCAATTACACTAGGTGTCACTGGAGAACACAATGTCCTTAATGCATTATCCACTATTGCACTTTCCGATGAGCTTGGAATCTCTCACGATATTGTATCGAGCGCCCTCTTAGGCTATTCAGGAACTGGACGTCGATTTGAGTATAAGGGCACGCTTGGGGGAATTACCATCTTAGATGATTACGCCCACCACCCAACGGAGATTCGCGCTACCCTAGAGGCTGCCAAAAATTATCCTCACAATCGAATTTGTCTTGTATTTCAGCCTCACACCTATACTCGAACCAAAGCCTTTTTAAAAGACTTTGCAACCGCTTTGTCTGCAGCTGATTTAGTCGTTTTGACTGACATTTATGCTGCTCGCGAAAAGAATACAATTGGGATTTCTTCTTCTGATTTACTCAAAGAACTCTCTGCCCTTGGAACAGATTCCTATTACTTTCCATCGTTTGATGAAATTGAAAATTTTCTTTTAGAAAATTGTGTCAACGGTGACTTGTTGATAACTATGGGGGCCGGAGATGTGGTAAATATCGGCGAAAAGTTATTAGGACAATAGTTTTCCACTTTATCCACAAAATAGAGTTGATTTATTTTGAAAAATAATGTGGATAAGTCGTCCTTTTTTCACACTGGCTCTTTTCTTGTATTCTCAAGGAGCAGGTCCTCTGATTCCGATTTTGACTTTGATTTCATTTTTGTTTTTCCCCACTTTCCACACTATCCACAATTCTCTTCGAATCCACAAAACCCTTGTTTTATAAGGGTTTTTCTTTGTTTTTATAGTTTCTTTTTTTAATTTTGTGTGCTATAATTTCACTTGCTTCATAAGAAAAAAGAAACAGGTGATTACATGACTCCATTGAAAATACGCAAAGAACAAAACTCTGACGTAACACTAATCAACAATCTTTTTATTGACCAATATATGAAAGATGCCAACGATGCTCAGCTCAAAATTTATCTCTATTTATTGCGCATGTTGAATTCGAATCAACACATCAGTATTTCTACAATTGCTGATGTCTTTAATCATACCGAAAAGGATGTTGTTCGAGCGCTTAAATATTGGGAGAAGCAATCCCTTTTAGAAATTGAATATAATCAGCAAAAAATGATTGTTGGATTGAATTTACTTGATTTATCAAAGAACTCATCCCCTCATCTTTTAGCTGTTACAAAGACTCCTGTTGAGCCTCTGGATGTCCCAACACCAAAAGAGGTTCCTGTAATTGAGAAACCGAACTATTCTCCTGAAGATATTTCTGCTTATAAATCAGGTAATGAAGAGTTTGCGCAGATTATTTTTATCACTGAGCAATATCTTAAAAAAATGCTAACAATGAAAGAATTACAAACTATTTTGTTTATCTATGACACATTAGGCTTTTCAGCCGATTTAATTGACTATTTGGTTGAATATTGTGTTGGCAAAAACAAAAAAGAAATTCGCTATATTGAAACCGTTGCTTTGAAT
The DNA here is from genome assembly GCA_964635395.1 of uncultured Lachnospiraceae bacterium. Taxonomy (GTDB): domain Bacteria; phylum Bacillota; class Clostridia; order Lachnospirales; family Lachnospiraceae; genus CAZWNX01. Next base: position 27,302 of record CAZWNX010000018.1, on the reverse strand, counting down.
TGGGCCACCGAAAATATCACCACGGTTCGTCAGGCAAAGCTTCGTTCTAATAAATATGATAAAGCCGTTTATGCAATTATGAAGTCTCTTGGCCGCTCTAGTGACCCAACAGATAAAGAAGTTTCCTTTATTCGCAATTGGCTTTACCAATATAATTTTTCCTTAGAAATGATACAACTTGCGTGTGAGAAAACAGTTCTTGCAACCGCTAAACATCGCTTTGAATATACGGAAGGCATCCTCTCTAAATGGAAACAGCAAAACCTTCGTACAAAATCAGATATCACACAGGCAGAGGCACGTTATCAAAGTGAAAAATCAGCTTCTAGTCCAAAACCAAACAATAATAAATTCAATGATTTTAAGCAAAATGCATATGATTTTGAGCGCCTAGAAAAAGAACTTATTAGCAATTAGTTGCTTACTTTTAATATTAGAAAAGGTAATAATTATGCCCCTTACAAATTCGCAGTATGATTCCTTTATCCGGTTTTATGAAAAAACTCGCATGGCTAATAAACATTTAGAAGAACTCCGTTTTCAAGAAGTTTGTGAGCAGATTCCTAAGTATCAGGAGCTTGATCAAAAGCTATCCTCATTACGTGTTCAAAAACTTCGTTCCTTTTTATCGGAAGATTTAAACGCTTTACAAAACGAGCAAATCGACCAGGAAATCGAATGTATTTCAAAAGAAAAAACGGACCTTTTAACATCCCACGGCTTTCCAATAGATTATCTAGCTCCCATCTATCTTTGCTCAGATTGTAAAGATACTGGTTATATTGACCGCGAAAAATGTCATTGCTTTAAGCAGGCACAAATTAAACTCTTGTACCAGCAGTCTAATATACACAAAGTCATTCAACAGGACAATTTTTCTTCCCTTTCGCATTCCTTTTATCAGGGTGAAGATTTAAACCGCTTTATCCAAGCAGAACAAGCAGCAAAAAAATTTGTGTCAGATTTTAATTTAGACTACCAAAATTTATTTTTTTATGGTACAGTGGGTACCGGGAAATCCTTTCTATCCGGGTGTATTGCCAAAGAATTGTTGGATCAGGGCTACTCTGTTCTATATTTTAGTGCTGCATCTTTGTTTGAGCAGATTTCAAAATTTACATTTGATTATAAGTCAAAAGAGGATTCTTCCCACTTGCTACATGATTTGTACCATTGTGATTTGCTGATTATTGACGACTTAGGCACCGAGTTGACGAATTCTTTTGTTTCATCAAGTTTCTTTACTTGCATCAACGAACGTCACATACGAAAGTGTGCAACTGTCATTTCAACTAATTTATCTCTTGAAGAGCTGAGCTTGCGTTACTCTGAGCGAATTTTCTCAAGAATCACAAGCCATTTCCAATTATACAAATTAACTGGACCCGATATCAGAATGCATCAAAAAAGAACAGCAAATAGAAAGTGAGGACCCATTTCATGCCATCTCGTGAAGAAATGAGAAACTTAGAAACAATCCCTGTAGGATCATTAGGAATCATTCCCCTAGAAGGATGCAAAAACTTAGGACAAGAGGTTGATTCATTTCTTGTAAAATGGAGAACGAAGCGCGAAAGCAACAATCGTGACAGTTTGGCGTTTTCAGGATATCAGCGTAACTCTTATTTGCTCAAAGCAAAAGTTCCAAGATTTGGTTCTGGCGAAGCAAAGGGTATGATTTTAGAATCTGTCCGTGGTACAGACTTATACCTCCTTGTAGATGTTGGAAACTATAGTTTGACTTACTCACTTTGTGGACACCCTAATCATATGTCCCCAGATGATCATTATCAGGACTTAAAGAGAATTATCGCTGCAGTTGGTGGTAAGGCTAGACGTATCACTGTAATTATGCCGTTTTTATATGAAAGTCGCCAACACAAACGAAATACCAGAGAATCTCTTGACTGCGCCCTTGCATTGCAAGAACTAGTATCCATGGGTGTAGACAATATTATTACATTTGACGCACATGATGCAAGAGTACAAAATGCAATTCCACTTCATGGGTTTGAAACTATTCAACCCGCTTATCAGTTTATTAAGGGCTTACTTTTGAATGTATACGATTTAACCATCGATGTAGACCACATGATGATTATTAGTCCAGATGAAGGTGGAATGAGTCGTGCAATTTATTTTGCCAACGTATTGGGATTAGACATGGGTATGTTCTACAAGCGCCGTGATTACACCAAAATTGTAGATGGCAGAAACCCAATCGTAGCTCACGAATTCTTAGGAAGTGATGTCGAAGGCAAAGACATGATTATTATGGATGATATGATTTCCTCTGGCGAAAGTGTATTAGAAGTTGCCGCTGAGCTTAAGGAACGAAAAGCTGGAAGAATTTTTATCTGCTCTACATTCGGTCTCTTCACAAATGGGTTAGAGAAATTTGATAAAGCTCACAAGCAGGGTCTTTTTGACTACATCCTTACAACTAATTTAATTTATCAAACACCTGAACTTCTTGCCAAAGATTATTATATCAACTGTGACATGAGTAAATATATTGCCTATATTATTGATACCCTGAATCACGATGCCTCTATCAGTGATCTTTTAAATCCAAGTGACCGTATTCAGTCCTTGGTAAAAAAATACAAAAACAACGAGCCTATTGTGTAGGCCCGTTGTTTTTTATTCCTTCTATACTTCCTTGCATAATTCCTATTCATTGACTCCGATCTCACTTACTTCCATTTTCCAACTTACTTGCTTCAAGTGAATAGGCTATATTGATCACTGCCCAAAAGGTAATTACGATTACTATCGCTAACAAACCCGTCCTCAAGAAGTACCCCAACATTGTAAGTACCAACCACAATCCAATACATAGCATGTTCGTTGTCTGATAAGCTTTATAGGAAGCTTTGTAGATAATTAGCTGCTCTGCTTCATCACAACTTTCAAGCCATTTTTTAGCAAATTTCTTGTCATACACACTCCCCTGCTTTTCAGGATTCATTTCTTTGGTAAAATCAACGGACTGTTGTTGCAAAACAATCGATATTGCGACTCCTACAAAGAATAGAAATACCGCCAAAAACACGTTGATTGCACTTTCCTTTGTATTCACAATGAAAGCACTCATAGTTGCTAGGGAAAAGAAAAGGAACTGAATCATCATCTGAATAATCGAAACCATTAAAGCTATTGTTAACTTCATTTCAATTTTTCTAAGATCGTCATCTTCAACATAGGAGCTTTTACGAAATTCCTTCTTTGCTAGTCCTAGCATCAGTAAGCATACGATTAAACTCACAACCGATGTCCCCACCATAATCCAT
>CAZWNX010000018.1:3623-23909 GCA_964635395.1 uncultured Lachnospiraceae bacterium | reverse complement strand
TAGCATCAGTAAGCATACGATTAAACTCACAACCGATGTCCCCACCATAATCCATGGTGAAATATTACCAAGGAGTAAAATCAAATTATTCTCCAATTGAATCGAGAATTCCATAGGGTCCTTAATCTCGCGAAATCCCATCACTCCCACAGCGCCAATGATTCCACCTCCAACCATGGATATAATAAGCATAATCGCAAACGGAATAATTGCTTTTTTATTATCTTTCATAATTGTTTCTAACTTTTGTTCTTGCTGATTTGTCTTTGTTTCCATTTTAATCCTCCTCATAGATAAAAATCTGTTCAACTGTTGTTTCAAAAAATCGTGCTATTTTGAGTGCAAGTGTAATGGATGGGGAGTAATCTCCTCGTTCAATTAGACTAATCGTTTGTCTTGATACGCCCACTCGTTCACCCATCTCTTGCTGATTCAATCCAATATTACTGCGAAAATCTTTTAATCGGTTATGTACTGGCATTTACATTCACTCCTTTTCATCTTTTTTATTGGCCAAATAAAAATGACAACTTTCCTTGTCATCATAGTAGCGCTGACAAAGAAAGTTGTCAACATGTAATTTCATATAAAAACTCGGTCTATTTTTCAGTCTCTCTTTTTAGACCAATTTAACTGAAAAATATCACCCACAACAGCAATTTCTTTTCGTTTTATAGACGGTCCAAGCTCAACAATCCCCAAGAATCGTTCATAATTAAACGTTATTTCTAATAAACCATGATCATGAATGATGGTCATTTCTCGAATTGGTTTTCCGATTTCTATTGTTTCTTGCGTAGAACCCGAGAAAATACCTTGAGCCAAATCAACTGAAAACGGTTGTCCATATATCGAAAACTCTAGCGCTCTACTCTTTGTTGGAACTTCCCGAATGGCAATTGTCAGCATCCAGACATCCTCACTTCCCACTTGGACATTAAACGTGTCTGTTGCCTCTATACATTCCGCCAGAAAAAATTCCTTCATAACCCCATCTTCTAAATTTTGTCTTATATAAAATCCGTCCTCATCTTCCCCGAGTGAAAACATTCTAGGAATACTCATCGTTCCAACGTGGTTATCCTTTTGAGTTGTACGCAGCCACGAGATATTAACCACGCCCTCAACATTGGAATAGGATGTTGCTGCATAGGGATGTTTTGTAACATACGCTTTTTTAAGCTTCTTTGTCTGCTGAAATTTGTTGCCATCAAAATCACCTTCATAATAATATCCATCAGCCGTCCAAACAAACCAAGGCTGTTTACCGTCCTCACTCGTCAGACTAAATAAATCCGGGCATTCAAAGCCGTTCTCTAAAGAAAATCTTTGAGAAAGTTTCCAATCTGCCAAGTCTTTTGATTGAAGAATTGCAAACTCATCTTCTTCAAGCCATAAGCAGGCAATGTATTGTTTTGTTTTTTCGTGCCAAAAAATCTTTGGATCTCTATTTTCTTTACAAATTGTTGGTATTGTATCTCCTGGCATTTTGATGAATGTTTGTCCTCCATCTATGCTATACGCCGTCTTTTGAACAAATTCTCTACCTTCACTAAGTGGATTGGTACCCCCTGCCGCAGTATAGAAAAAAAGTAGTGCATCATCTGAAAGATTCAGCAATTTCTGCCTGTTTACGAGTCCACAACCAGAAAAAACCATCCCTTCCTGATCCGGCATCATAACAAGCTCTTCTTCATCCCAGTGCACCAAATCACTACTAATTGCGTGCCCCCAACACATATTTCCCCATTCCAAATCAAAGGGATTGTACTGATAATATAAATGATAAACTCCACCGTAATACACTAACCCATTTGGGTCATTCATCCACCCTGCACTTGGTGCATAATGAAGCCCATACTTAGAAGGTGTTTGTGTTTGTGGTGCCAACGTAATCTGCTCTAGATACCACTGTTCTACTTCCCCTTCAATCTCCAATTCACCCTCTGCAAACAAGGAGGTTGGTATTTTACCCCAAAAATCAAAGGTTTCAACCGCCACTTGTGGTATTGGGATCTTAAATTCTGTCACTGCCTGTCCATTCTGAATCAATCTAATCCACTGTTTGTTTTGGCTACAGCAAATCGGAATCCATAGATATGAATTTTTATGATCAATAGCAATACTTCGTTTACTAACATTATTCCCCATTTTAATTACGCCCCCACTTTATTCACATTTCTCTTGCATTTTCAGTCTAAATCCTTTATATTAGTCCATGTTGATAATCTATCAGCCATTCGTGTGTTCGAAACCTTCCACACGTAAAACAAAACTAAAGGAGAAATTTCATATGAAAAACAAAAAGGTATTATTCTTAACACAGGCCGCAATGATTGGGGCCCTGTACGTCATTTTGACACATCTAGCTGCTCTACTTGGTCTCTCAAGTGGCGCCATCCAAGTGCGAATTTCAGAAGCATTAACCATTCTACCAGCATTTACTCCTGCAGCAATTCCAGGACTTTTTATTGGCTGTATCTTAGCCAATGCAACGACCGGATGCCATATTTATGACATTCTTTTTGGAAGTATTGCAACACTGATTGGTGCTATTGGAACCTATGCTCTAAGAAATCACAAACTTAAATTTCTAATGCCACTACCACCCATTCTAGCAAATATGCTCATTGTCCCATTCATCCTGCAGTATGTCCATTCAGCACCAGAAAGTTTACCCTTCCTAGTACTTACAGTTGGTATTGGCGAAATCATAACCTGCGGTGTGTTAGGTATGCTTTTATATGTTCCTCTTCACAAGAATCGCGACCGAATTTTTCAAAACTGATCTGGGTTTAGGCAAAGCAGCGAATCTACAACAAAAAGTCCATCTTTACGAATCAATACATCATCAAAATAAATCTCTCCACCACCATACTCTGGGCGCTGAATCATAACAAGATCCCAATGAATTACCGACTTATTACCATTGGATGCTTCTTCATAACAATTGCCCGGAGTAAAGTGGATGGATCCACTGATTTTCTCATCAAACAAAATATCCTTCATTGGCTTCAAAATATATGGGTTCACGCCAATCGCAAATTCTCCAATATATCTAGCTCCTTCATCTGAATCAAGTACCTGATTCAATTTCTCTGTTTCATTCGCACTAGCCTGAATAATTTTCCCATTCTCAAAGGTAAAAGATACATTTTCATAGACTGTTCCCTGATAAAGAGAAGGGGTATTATAGGTAATAACACCATTTACAGAGTCACGAACTGGAGCTGTATAAACTTCTCCGTCTGGAATATTACGAAGACCTTTACATTCAATCGCAGGGATATCTTTGATTGAAAAAGATAAATCTGTTCCTTTTCCAACAATTCGAACACGGTCCGTACGATTCATATACTCTACCAAAGACTCCATTGCTTTGCCCATTTTAGCATAATCTAAATTGCAAACATCATAGTAAAATTTCTCAAATGCTTCTTCGCTGGTTCCCGTCAATTGTGCCATAGAGCTATTCGGATAACGAAGAACCACCCATTTCGTTTTTGGAACTCGAATTCCATGATGCACTGGCTCTGTGTAATATTTGTCATATAGCTTCATTTTCTCAGATGGAACATCTGCAAGTTCTGACACATTGTCCGAACCTCTGATTCCAATATAACAACTCATTTCAGACATTCTTGCGCAGTCCACGCTAGCCATTAATTCCAGCTGTTCTTGACTACAATTCATAAGAATTTCTCTCTGTATCTTTACATTTGTATGCTCGATAAATGGCAATCCTCCGCGTTTGTAAACCTCTTTAATAATTGCTCTTACAAGTTCTTCCGGCTTCGCACCAATGGAATGAATAAGCACTTTCTCACCCTTTTGCACATCACAAGAATACTGTACCAATGTTTTTGCCAAGTCTAAATTTCTCTGATCCATGTTGTTACCTCCTCTTCGTTGCTAATTCACTTTTGCATATGTAATAAACTGATTTTTATATCGCTCAAACCATTCAATGGAATCTTGCATCCCTTTTTTATAAATTACTCCCGTCTGCGGATCCATAATAACCGTGTTTTTCTCATTAAAGCCAATTATTAGCACACTGTGACCTCGATCTAGCATTGCTAGAACTGGTATATCCAAATCCACATAATAAAGCACTTCTTCTAAAGAACATCCCGTTAAATCAAGGACATAGGTTCCTTCTAGATTTTCTCCTAGTATTTCTTGAACACTTTTGCCCTGAGATAATAAGTACTCAGAATTTTTAAGCACACCCTCGTTCTCAAGCATTGCATCTAAACACACTGCCAGGGAGTTTTTCTCCGTTGTAACTGAGCGCTCCTTAATTTTCATAATCTGATTTTTGGTATTCATTAATCCCTTGGTCCATATATAGGAACCGCGGTCATTGACAACAACTCCCGATTGTTCAAACGCGTCCTGAATTGCTAGCGAAGGATTCGTATAGATTCCTACCAACCCATCTTTTGCATAAGTATAGTATCTTTCCTGCAAAATGCCTTCCTCTTCTAAGACATATTCTCTTTCGCCTTCATACATGACTTGTTTTGGAGTCAAATATTGGATACTCTTTTCCTTTATTTCCTTTTTTAGGACAATTCGGACTAATTTTTCATATTCCTTTGTTGCTGCAATTTCGATGCTGTTTTCTGCTTCTTCCTTTGAACTATTGCTCAGAATCTGGTCATCTGTGGTAGAAACAAATTCATTGGTCTCTACTTCCTTTTGGACCCTGCTAAGTGATATTTGATTATCCACAATACTTGCTTGCGTAATGTAAATATCTGGCTTTTTATACTCATCTAACACGGTACCTTCTTCACTTTGAATCCGCACCGTATGCATTGGGAAGATAATCTTTCCCGTTTTATCATTCACAATGTCATATTCTTTTGCTATTCCATAGATGAAATCTTCATTCATAAAACCTAATGGCATAAGGGATTCTTGCTCACCTACTGCAATCTCATTTTTTGCGTGGGTGTTTAAGTTCATCAAAATCAACTTTTTGCTGTGATACAGTGAGTTGTCCTCCTGCCAACAAATCATACGATTGGATTTACTCACCTTATAACTCCCCATAACTAAATGAGTTGCTTCTTTTTTAACCGACATTTGTTCTAGATTAATGCAATATAAGCTTTCATCAAGAATAATAAAAAATTCATTGCTATTGTTTACATAGGCAAGATTTTCAACATCTGATTTTAAAAGTTCGAAACTTTTTTGGTAGGGCAAAAACACCTTTTCTTCGATGGAATTAGTTCCACTGTTGAACTGAAATACCTGAATACCAATTTTTCCTTCTTGCTCACCTCTATTTACATATCCATATACCAAGAAACTAATATTTCCAGTTTCATCTACTTTAATGATCTTAACTCCATGGTCATCCAAAACATTACGCTCATCCTCTAGTGGATCTTCGTAATATCCAAATAATCTTGACATTCTATTCTCTGTAAGATTATATGCATATAACTTGTTTTCCAATACAAATGAGAAAATATTTCCATCCGAACTTTCTTTATACTCAATATTTGGATTTGTAATTCCTAACATTAATCGATTACTTGAAAAAGCACTTGCATCATACTGAAACACCTGGTTCATTTTACGGCTAAAATCAAGCAAGTAGATTCTTTGCGTTCCATAACGCATGCGATAGTATTCTGATACGCGGAAATATTTTTTTTCGCCATAAATCTTCGCAGATACATAATAATTAATCTTTATGTTCGCAATCTGCTTATCCAGTTCCTGGATTTCAATTTTTTCATCACCTTCTTGAACAATCTCTAGGTCTCCCCAGGTGATTTGTGAAAAGCTACTGTGAATATCTACTTTGGAATAGGTTGTGTTATCACCTTGCGCATTGGACTCCATATAAGTCGTCAGTTCTGTTGCCAAAACCTTGTCAAAACTTTTCTCATGGAAATTTTTAGCAAAATCGATTTTTTCTTTTGCAAAATAATCTTTTGCCAGAATCACTCTTGTATGGTAGCGTATTTCTTTTCCATCCTGACAATTCACGATAATTTCTAAATGGTATTCCACATTCTCTTCTATTAAATCTTTTAGTTGAATGGTTGCTCTTAAGTGATCATCTTGATCTTCGAACTCTTCAATCACTGTTTTCTCAACTAATCTCTCGGCGTCTATGGAACGTACTTCAAAAGATAATTGAGACACAACATTTCCATATTTATTAATATCAAAGGTAACTTCTCTTTGATCTGTTAACGGTGTAATGTTATCTCGGATATAATTCAATTCGCGGTTTCCAAGATAGCCATGCATTATGTTAATTTTCTCTTTCTCATATAGAATGGATGCCACGGGAAACGTCGCCTCCGCCATGTCGGTCGTCATATCTGTGTTTCCTTTATTCATTAGCAAGCTAAATACAATTAACGCAACTACGAATATCAGGCCACCAATCGTTCCCTTAATAATACTCTTTCTCATTTTATCCCCCTCTTATGACTCAAGTAGCTTCGATAAGGTAGGTGACGCATTAATAAACTGAATGAATTCGTCGATATCGTTCTTCTTTTTATTCTTTAGTATTGCACGAATCATTATATTCTTTGGTGTATGCTCCATATCAATAAATTCCATAATGGAAACCTCATAGCCTACTTTTTCAAGCAAATTAGCTCTTATAGCATCTGTGAATAAAGCGCTCATTCTCTCCTTTATAAGCCCATACTTCAAAATATCTTGTAGCTGATCACAGTGAATTTGTGCATTTAATTCATGCTGACAGCAAGGAACCGACAAAATCACTTTTGCTCCCCAATGAACCGCTTTTGCCAATGCAAAATCGGTTGCAGTATCGCATGCATGAAGCGTAACCACTAAATCAATTGGCTGCGCTGAATGATAGTCTTTAATATCCTTATGAATAAATGATAAATCCGTATAGCCGTATTTTTCACTAAGCTGATTACAATGTTTTATGACATCCTCTTTTAGATCAAGTCCAATCATTTCTACCTCTCTATGCTCTATTTCTTTGAGATAGTGGTAAATTGCAAACGTTAAATATGCCTTCCCGCAACCAAAATCCAACACTCTGATTTTTCGATCCGATGGCAATTGACCTAAAATGTCTTTAATGAATTCAAGAAAACGATTCATCTGTCGATACTTGTCGTAATACTTTTTAAGGACTATCCCATCTTTATTCATAACGCCCAAATCTTCTAAAAAGGGAACGTGGATTCCATCTTCTAAAATGTATTTTTTGCTTCGATTATGTTCTAATGCAGCGACTTTATTTTGAGGGCTATTCTTCTTTTTAGATACCATTGTTACCGTTCCTTTTTTAGACACTAAAACTGTAATTGAATGGGTTTCGCTCTCTAGGGATAACTGTCGAAACGAGTCCTTCATTTGCTCTATGAGTTCTTCAATCATGAGTTCTTTACTACAATTTTTATGAATTACTTTTTCCTTGATATAAGTTGTTTCTTGAAAAAACAATTGCTCTTTTATCAGTATTGGACGAATCTTGATTTTACTTGCTTCACAGCTTTTTTGCGGATTACTCAAAACAATCTGGCTTAGTCTTTCTTGCAGTTGCTCATTTAACATTATTTTAACCGATTCCATATAAGCTCCTTATTAACGGTCAATGCATCTTTTGCACTGAGTTATTTGACATTTGTTTACTTATCCCTTAGTATAAATGCAATATAGTTAAGGGGGTAATCCATCATGAAACAATTAAATTTGTATAGAGAACGTATCATACCCAAAGAAAGTGTTCTCCTAAAAGATGACGAAATTCTTTACTTCAAAAAAAATATCTTAGTAACGTCCTGGAAAGCACTAAAGCCCAAAAAAGATCTTCATCACGGATACTCTATCTACTATTTAGATGAAGGTTTCAAAATCAGCAAGTTTTACCGCGAAGACCATTCATTACTCTACTACTACTGTGATATTATCGACTATTCTTATGACAAAAAGGAAAATACTTTAGTCGTCACCGATTTGCTTGCAGATATTATCATTTATCCAGACGGTTCTTATCAAGTCATTGATTTGGGCGAACTTTCAGAAGCTCTCGATCTTGACATGCTCTCAATTACTAGATTAAAGAAAGCACTAACAACTTTAGATAATTTGCTGACCATCATCTATAATGATAAGTTTGAAAAGTATAGCTCATTTCTTGAAACTTTTGAAAATTAAATACGATTATAGTTTCTAAGGGGCATCGCATTTGTTTTGCGAGCCCCTTTTTTTGCCTTTTAATAGAAAATGTGCCCACCAATTCGAATTCCACTCAACCCTTCAATTGGCGTCCTAAAGAACACGCACTCTCCAACAGGTGATACACCTGCCATTGCATCTTGCGCTGCCTGATAACATGTTGCATTGGCTCCACGTGCTAAAACAACTGCAAGCCTTCCACTTGCTACTGGCGAAAACTGTCTTGGTGCATAAATTACTCCAACAACTGTATCTGGAAAAACAGGACTTTTTACGCGGTTCATTACCACGGCACCTACCGCTACTTTTCCTTCATATATTTCTCCACCAGCCTCGCACTCAATAATAGCAGCAAGTAAATCTATATCACCACCTTCAAAGGTAACATCTGACAAATCCCGCTTTTGAGATTCCGAAGATTGTCTTGATAATTCAATTTCCGCTTCTAGCTGTTGCTTTAGGGAGATAATGTTTGTATCGTGGCTCGCCATTTCCTTTTCAAGATTTATAAGTCGTTTTTCTTCTGCGCTGATTTGTGACTCATAAGTTTCCACTTCCTTAGCAACCTTATCCAAGACGATTTGCACCTCACCTTGTTCAACTGCTGCCTTTTTCATCAAATCCGATAATCCAATTTTTTCTTGTTTTAAATCTGCTTCTTTTTTTTCTATCTTTTCTTTTAGTTCCTTATATGCAAGTAACATTTTGCGATCATACTCCGTCAATTTTGTTACATACTCATTCATATTGAGAAATTGCGCATAATCTTTTGATGATAACAGTAATTCTACATATGCTGTGTTGCCTTTCTCATACATAAATCGAATTCGGCTTTTCATGTCCTCATACTGTGTTTTTTCAACAGCCCTAGCCTCATCCAACTCTAGTTGCGTTGTTGCAATCTCTGCTTCTTTTTGTTCAATCATACTTTCTAGATCTTCTAATCGTTGACTGATATCCGTTAATTTTTGATTTAAGTTTGCCAATTCTGTTTGAAGACCACTTTGCTGATTTTCAAGATTATCAATTTTATCTTGAGCCTTATCTGCTTGATTTTCCTTAGCTTCCCGCTCTTTTTCTTCTTGCTTTAATTTATCATAGGTTGAGGATGCCTGCACATGAATCGCTGCCTTATCAACAAACAACATAATTGCCAACACGCTCACACATGCCAAGATTATTTGAAAACAACGTTTCATGAACACTATCACCTCTTTCCTTATAATTCAAATTCTACTTTGCGCCCCGTCTTTTGGTATTGACAATAGGTCACTCCAACTGCATCAAACATTTTTTTGGAAGCTTTGACAGATTCTGAATCTGAATACTTATCATACGCATAAACCACTGTCTTAATGCCCGCCTGTATGATTGCTTTTGCACACTCATTACATGGGAATAATGAAACATATAGTTTCGTTCCTTCTAAATTTCCACCACGGTAGTTTAGAATTGCATTTAACTCTGCATGGGTAACAAATGGGTACTTCGTATCAAGGGATGTTTCTTGGCTTTCCCGTTCCCACGGAAACTCTTCATCTGAGCAACCATTGGGGAATCCATTGTATCCCATAGAAAGAATACGATTATCCGCACCCACAATACAAGCTCCAACTTGTGTGCTCGGATCCTTTGATCGAAATCCAGACAAAATTGATATTCCCATAAAATACTCATCCCACGAAAAATAATCATTTCTCTTTTTCGTCATTTCAACGTCCCGCCTTTCGCTCAAATTTTGCAAAGTCTGCCCACTTAAATAATCTTATAACGAATCTTCTATTTTATCCACTCGTCTGGCATGTCTTTCTTCACCACTAAACTCTGTTGTAAGAAACGTCTTAACAATGTCTTTTGCCAGTTCTGGTCCTACGATTCCAGCTCCAAGCGCAAGTACATTTGCATTATTGTGAAGTCTGCACATTCTCGCAGTAAATGAATCTGTACAAAGTGCGGCTCTTACACCTTTTATCTTATTCACTGTAATTGAAATACCAATTCCAGTTGTACAAATTACAATTCCCTTTTCACATTCCTTAGAAACCACAGCTCTTCCAACCTTTTTACCATAATCCGGATAATCACAAGAACTCAAATCGTAACAACCAAAATCTGAAACTTCATATCCTTCTTGTTCCAGAAAACTTTTTACCAATTCCTTTAATTCAAATCCACCATGATCACTGCCAATTGCTATCATTTTCTTACTCCTTTAGTCCTTTTTTTCTAATTTTATAATACGATGTCCTGCGGCCTTTTTTAGACGATTCATAACCGCCTGCCCAATGCCAGCTTCTTCAAAAGATTCCGAAAAAATGATATCCACTTTTTCTTCATCTAGCTCCCTTAACACCCGAAATAGCTGCTTTGCTATCTCATTATACTCCAGCCTAGATCCCAAGCTTTTGATACAATCCGCCTGATATTCTAAAAGCATTTCCTCCGTTGTAATGACTGCCGTTTTCATTCCATCTATTTTGCAATCGCAACATTTTTGATTGATGTATTTTACCACATCCGCCTGATTTCCACAAATAATACTCATTTGCGCCTTTGGTGCATAGTGCCTATACTTCATACCTGGCGCCTTTGGTGCCTTGACTTTCACATCCGCCATAATCGCATGATCCATCTCCAAATCAGGGATCATCTGCAATAACATTTCTCGTGTGACAGACCCTGGACGAAGTAGCATGGGCGGGTTACAAGTCATATCTACAATCGTTGATTCTACACCTAGACCAACCGCTCCCGAATCAAGAAGCATGGGGATTTTCCCTTCCATATCTTCATAGACATACTTTCCCAACGTCGGCGATGGTCTTCCAGAGGTGTTGGCACTCGGTGCAGCAACAAATCCGCCTGAATGTTTAATCAGTTCAAGTGCCAGTGGGTGATTCGGAAATCGAATTGCCACCGTTTCTAATCCACCTGTCGTCTCATAGGGAATCAATGGACTTTTGTGTAAAACCATTGTAAAAGGTCCCGGCCAAAACTTGTTTGCCAGATCCCACGCAGCCTTTGGTATATGAATCGCAATCTTTTCTAAGTCATCCATATTTGCAATATGAACAATCAACGGATTGTCACTTGGTCTTCCTTTTGCCTGGTAGATTTTTTGCGAAGACATTGGGTTCAATGCATCTCCACCCAATCCATATACTGTCTCTGTCGGAAATGCCACTAAATCACCATTTTTGATAATATCTCCAGCTGATTGGAGGATTGCAAGATCCTGCGCATCTATGTCTTCATCCGAATGATACCCTGGCTGATTCCACTTTTCATCAAATATACACCATGTTGTTTTCACTTTTACATCCTCTTATTAATATCCCGAAAATTCGAAAACGCCTCTTTTCCAATGCCTGTGATTCTCTTAAGATTAATGGAATTCGTTCCACCCTGTCTAGGTTTGAATGTAATTGGTACATACTTGACCTGACAGTTCTTCTTTTTGAATAGAACCGAAATAATCACATTTGACAAGAAATAATCTTTTGGAATCAAATCAAAATGACGTTCTAAAGCTTCCCTTTTCATCAGTCGAAATGGTGTATTTGCATCTTTAATATAGACTCCAAAACGAATTAGAATAACATATTTCAATACAAAGGTTACAAATTTTCTAGAGATTCCATCTTCTCTTTTACTTCGCTTTCCAATAATCATATCATATTCTGATCGTTCTTCCCAAAACGGCCAAAATTCATCCGATACTGTCTGCCCATCCGAATCCGTCTGAAAAATATAATCTGCTTTTTCTTTCATTGCATATTCGTATCCATGCAAAAGAGTTGCCCCATGTCCCGAGTTTTCTTTTGTCATGACAATTAATTGTTCTTTATCTTGTTTACATTCTTTCATAATGGAATAGGTTGAATCTTTACTGCCATCATCGATTACAACCAAACGCGAACGCGCGCCCAATTTTTCAACAACTCGATACCACTCTTCGATGACACAGGCAATATTGGCCTCTTCATTGTAGGCTGGTATAATAATATATAAACTTTCTTCCACCTCAATACCCTCTCTGATATAGTATCATTTCATTTTGTTCCCAAACTTTATAATACCCTTTTTCTTGCAAAAAGTGAATAATTTCTTCTGGCAAAGACTCGGTTTGAACAAATAATTTGGGTTGATTCGTAGATAATTCCTCTAAATATTGCTGCATTTTTTCTGGATGTTCATCAAAAAATGTCTGGTACGAGTAGATAGATGCACTTTTGCGATCGGTCAAATAATAGAGCTGCGTTTTATTTCCGTAAACTGTTATCAAATCCTGGTTTGTTGTTCGTTGCTCAATTTCTACTATTACCGCTTCTTGATCGTAATCTTTGATTAGTTTCTGATTCCAAATTTCATCACCGATTCCAAAAAAGTCAGGGATTACCAGCAAGCATATGATTCCAGTTAAAATCAAAAAAGATTCGCCTACCCGTTCTTTTTGAAGTAGATATTGCATCGCCATTGCAACTGCATAAATCAAAATAGGAATCAGGACCATAGCATAATGCCCATAACGTCTTCCAGGACTGACTACTAAATATAGACTCACTAGATACGCAGTAAATAGCGCTACCGAAATCGTTACTTCCTTCTTTTTATAAATCAGAAACAACAATGCTATTCCGGCAAGAATGGTTAGTTTACTTTGTGAAAAATATTTCAAAGCTGCGTATTTTTCTGCTCCCGTCGCTTTTTGATAGGATAGATTAAATTGAATATACTGCTCAAAGCATTCACTTATTGCTGAATTGGCGTATAAGTAGATTAGTGCTGGAAGAATTGCAGCTACAAATCCTACCAAAAGAGCAATCATATGCGGCAGTAATTTAGGTAATTCGTTCTTCTTAATTGCTAAAAATAAAATCACCAAGATACATCCAATATAGACTCCAATCATGTTCATACGTAGTAGGAAAATACAGCCTAAACCAATTCCACAAAGAGCACTTTCATACGTTTTAATTCCATCATTCTTCAAATATTTGATAAACACATAGAGCGCATAGAAAATTGCAGGAAGTGCCCAGACTTCTGTATAATTACCACCATCATAAAACCTTCCCATCCCCAAAAATCCAATCACTACGGCAATAAAAGCGAATTTTTCGTCTACAATAAGCTTCGCTCCCCCAAAAGCTAGTAGCATGGATACAAAAATTACCACTATTTCAAGCAACCAAATTCCATGTTCTTTGTGAATGGAAATTCCTAACAAATCAATCCAATAAATGAGTGGTCCTTTATGGTCAAACATATCTACATATGGTACTAATCCTTGTTTCATGCCATGTGCAACATATTGAAAAACTGCTGAATCAATCTTTGTACTATTGATACTGATGATACTCTGTGGACTTTGTAGCGAGAAAAAAACAGAAAATAGCCCCAATAGAATGAAGCCACCTATATATTTTGTGTTCCATTTCATAACAATCTAGCGTCCCCTTTCTAACCTGAACTATTATATCATAGATTGCTTAAAGCTCCTATAGGAAAAGCTTGAAAAGACCTTCAACCATGTCTTCCAAGCTTCCTTATACTCTATTGATTCATATATTGTTCAATCACATCCCAGACTTGTGGTGTTTCTTGACCTAATCTCCACGCAGCAACACCTGCTATCTGGTAATTTGACATGACATTCAACTTGGTTCCAATGGATTGTTCATCTTCAATCCATAGTTCGTAATTCACATTATCCTTGTTGACCGTCACATACTGATAACAATTGACTTCATCCCAGGTAGGTGTCAGTCCTTGGTCTGCAACAAACTGTTTTGCTCCTGCCATGGACACTGCTTCAGCATTGATTACATCTGAAGTTTTCCAAATCACAGCATAAAACGGAAGAGCATTAATCACCTTTTCGCTTGGAACAACTGCTACTGTATCTGCAATTCCTTTTTCAACAAAATTGATTGACGCTACTGGCCCAATTTTACCCCCGCCCTTGTAATGTTCATTATATCCCATAATAATCACATAATCTGTCACAATCCCTAATTCCTTCAGGTTATAGTGTGCAGTATATTCACTTGGTGGAAAAATATCAACAGAGAGGATAATGCCTTCTTTCCTGCAATAGACCGATAACTCTCGCATAAACTGAACATATGCAGGTCCTGCTTCATTTGGCACCAATTCGAAATCCACGTTGATTCCATCAATTCCATTTTGTTTAACACTATCTACAAGTGTCTGAATAATCACTCTTCTTGTTTTCGTTGACGTAAGGACTGCAGTTGTATCAATATCATAGGTAAAGTTATCCACTAGCGCCCACACCTCAACACCTCTTTGGTGCATTGCATTGATGTAATCCGTGCTAACCAAACTCTCCATTCCACCCTGATTATCTGACAAACGATACCATGTAGGCGAAACAACATTAACACTCTTTGTCTTGTCAAGCATTGCTGAGACATTTCCATTTGCCGAAGCATTGGTTATTAAATTCCATACCAAATTAATTTTTGTATCTTTTTTCATTGAAGTATAATCCTGATTAGCAACTTCTAGTACTGGTGTTTCTTCAACTTGTCTCTCGTCCTTTAATCGCTTATTCTCAACATATCCGATAAAGCCGTCCTTTGTCATAATTTTAGACCAGTTTTCAAGCTTTTCAAGAATTTTAACATCTTCATCTTTTGCTAAGCTACGCAGAACTTTGCTTTTTACGCCACCCTGATAACGAATCGCAGTCTCTCTTTGAATGGTAGCAATCGTTGTTGTCCCCCACTGGGTTTGTATACACGCTCTGCTTGGTTGTTCAAAATACTCGATCGAAAAATTCGAGTACTTTTTAAGGTAATTAGTTGAAATATATAAGATTCCATCACTTAATATACTAATCTGATAGTCTAGCGCCTGAGCCACTCCATCAACGCTTTCTTCACTTGCTCCTACTTGAGACTCTATAATTTGCGTTGGCGTTGTGTAAATAAGCAATCCCTCAACATCATCATAGTAGAGTCTGCTATTTATATTTTCGATTGCATAGTCATATGGAAGATATACTTGATTTTGATAGTATTTTCCTTTTATCGCAATCAATTCATTCTTCATTAATAATGCAACTGCATCATTTTGTGAAACTTCAAAATAGGTGTTTAAATCATATTGCTCCTTTGAATAAGAATACTTTTCAATGTATAAAGATAGCAAACCTATTCCAGATATAATCAATATTAATATAAGTGCAATTAGTACCGGTATCATTCTTTTTTTCATTGTCAATCCTCCAACGAAAAATATTATAACAAACCTTCCCCCTAATGAACACCCTTTCCAAACTTATTTTTTTCTTAATATCATCACGAAACGAAAACAATGGTTACTGTATTTCCCCTTTCCCGCGCCCAAAAAGCGCACCACAACATTCCATAGAGGGGCTTCTATTGTTTGCTGTAATTCCCCGCAATACTGTACCATGGCTTTTTATTTTTACAATTTAACTACTACATCTAGACACTCTGTGAATGTGCATTTCTACTAATTCATTTTTCTCATTTGTAACATAGTCGGACATATAGAGGCTTTCTTCCATTACACAAGCCGATGCGATTCTTGAAGGCGATGCGATTTCCCCCTCCAAATACACTTTCACACCTGCTCTAAAAATGGCGTTAAGATAATCTCTCAAGCGTTTTTCTTCCATTCTGGTTGTCCCTTTGAGCAAAAATGTCAATTGTCCTCCTTCCCACCATAACTGAAAAAGTTTGTCATTTTTTGCATTCCGCCAAAAGTATTATTCGTGATATATTTTACTGAATGCATAATGTTTTCACAAATTATGACGATATATTTATTAAATACTCAATAGATGAATTGGACATGTACTAGCACAAATTTACTTGTTTTCGTACTTCAATACTGTTTTTCTTTACTCATTACAATTTGGATTATTTTGGATTTTAAGAGTTTAAGATTCTTTCTTAGATTCGCAAGCACTAAGCTTGTTAGACCCCGATAGGATTCGGGTTATAGATGTGGTGACGTAAGCAGTCTTTCGATAACGCTCAGAGTGTCCCACTAAAATGGTTTGGATGTGCCTGATTTGTCCCTCCCCTTGGTACAGACTATCCTTAATTCATCTAGGCAATATTATATTCGAACAATTTGAAATATGCAACAAAATTTTCAGATTTTTTAATATTTTATGAACTTTATAAAATTTTCGCAAAACACCTACAGCTCTATTGACGTATGCATGGATACAGTATAATATGGTGTAAACTAAAAACGAGGCATCGCCTCCACTCAAAAAGTAAGGATGTGATAAGTATGAAAATCGAAAAAGTAAACGATCACCAAATACGTTGCACACTTACAAAAACTGATTTAGCAGACCGAGAACTTAAAATTAGTGAGTTGGCTTACGGAACCGAAAAAGCAAAAAGTTTATTCCGCGACATGATGCAACAAGCTGCCTTTGAATTTGGTTTTGAAGCAGAAGATATACCTCTCATGATTGAAGCAATTCCTTTGAATTCAGATTGTATTGTTCTCGTAATTACAAAAGTCGAAGATCCTGAAGAACTTGATACAAGATTTTCAAAATTTGCCCCATCCGTACATAGCGAAAAAGATTCACAGGAGAGTATTATCCAGCCTTCAAAAAGTGGTGCAGATGATGTATTAGACTTATTCAAGAAATTACACGATAACAAAACAAAGGAAAGTAATTCTGCAAAAACATTTCCTTCTGAAAAGAAAAGTACTGCGCAGCTTCCATCTGCCAATGTAGCCATTACCAAATTCTACTCATTCCCATCATTGGCATCTTTTACAAGAGTATCTAAAGTACTTTCAGGACTATATGAAGGTGAAAATTCATTATACAAAGATGCTGCTAATAGTTCTTACAAATTAGTCATCAAAAAAGGAGCTCAAGCTCCAGAAGATTTCAACAAGGTCTGCAATGTATTGTCTGAATACGGAAAATCCGAACAATATTCGAATGCCGGAGAAGCATATTTTTCCGAACATTTTTCATTAATTGTAAAAGATTCTGCAATCCAGGATTTTTCCAAAATCTAGTTTTTGTAATAGGGCTGTTCTCTGAATGAATCGATTCAGAAAAACAGCCCTATTTTTTATGCCTTATTTACTTTATCCATTAACTCATCAATTTCAATTCCATGTACCATTGCTGCTTCTTCTAATGTTTCTGCCTGTGATGCTGGACATCCTAAACAATGCATTCCTGCTTCCATAAGAACTGGGGCAACTGCTGGTTTCAAACGAAGCATTTCGCCGATTGTCATTTCTTTGGTTATTTCAGCCATATGATTTCCTCCTATTTATTACGTAAAATTGTTTTTCTATTTCGCTAGTATAACTTAGTATTTTGCATTTTACAAGTCATATTACCCTGTGGACTTCTTCATATTAAGAATGTACCTAAAAAAGAACATTCCCCTTTATTGACTTGTATACAATTCGTCTTATATAATGATGATACAAGTAACATCTTAACTTCAGTTACAATTAAACATTTATTTTATAGGAGGCAATTTCAAATGAGACCAGAATGGAACGATTTCGTAGGTGGCAAATGGGAATCTGAAATCAATGTTAGAGATTTCATCCAAAAGAACTACACTCCATATGATGGAGATGATTCTTTTTTAGCAGATGCTACACAGGACACAAAAGAATTATGGGAACAAGTATTAGACTTAGCAAAACAAGAACGTGAAGCTGGCGGAGTTCTTGATATGGATACAAAAATCATATCAACAATCGTATCTCACGGACCTGGTTACTTAGACAAGAACAAAGAAAAAATCGTTGGTTTTCAAACAGACAAACCTTTCAAACGTTCAATGCAACCATATGGTGGAATTCGTATGGCAGAAAAAGCTTGTTCAGATAATGGTTATGAAGTAGACCACGAAGTGAGCGAATTTTTCTCAACACATAGAAAAACTCACAATGCTGGATGTTTTGATGCTTACAATGATGATATCAGAGCATGTCGTTCATCACATATTATCACAGGTCTTCCTGATGCTTATGGCCGTGGACGTATCATTGGTGATTACAGACGTATCGCTTTATACGGAATTGACCGTTTGATCGAAGATAAGAATGAGCAAAAAGATTCAACAAGCCGCGTTATGACAGATGATGTAATCCGTTTAAGAGAAGAAATCTCTGAACAAATCGTAGCACTTAAGCACATGAAACAAATGGCTGCTTCTTACGGATGCGATATCTCTAAGCCATCTACTAACGTACAGGAAGCAATCCAAGCTACGTACTTTGGTTACTTAGCAGCAGTAAAAGAACAAAACGGTGCGGCTATGTCTCTTGGACGTACTTCAACCTTCATTGATTGCTTCGCTGAAAGAGATTTAAAGAACGGAACATTTACAGAAGAACAAATCCAAGAATTTATCGACCATTTCGTAATGAAATTACGTTTGATCAAATTTGCTCGTACACCTGAGTACAACCAAATCTTTGCTGGAGATCCAGTATGGGTAACAGAATCTCTTGCAGGTGTTGGTATTGACGGACGTCATCTAGTATCTAAAATGTCTTTCCGTTACTTACATACATTAACAAATCTTGGTGCATCACCAGAACCAAACTTAACGGTTCTTTGGTCAACAAGACTTCCTGAAAACTTCAAAAAGTACTGTGCGAAATTGTCCATCTTAACTTCATCTATTCAATACGAAAACGATGATTTAATGAGAGTAACTCATGGAGACGACTACGGTATTGCTTGTTGCGTATCTTCTATGGTAATTGGTAAACAAATGCAATTCTTTGGAGCACGTGCTAACCTTGGAAAATGTTTATTATACGCACTTAATGGTGGTGTTGATGAAGTAAGCAAAAAACAAGTAGGACCAAGATATCGTAAAGTTGAAGGCGAAATTTTAGAATACAATGATGTAATGCAGAAATTTGAAGATATGATGGAATGGTTATCCGGTGTATATGTAAATACTCTGAATGTTATCCACTATATGCATGACAAGTATTGCTATGAAAGAGCTCAAATGGCTTTACATGATAAAGATGTTCTTCGTTACTTTGCTACTGGTATTGCTGGACTTTCTGTTATCACAGACTCGCTTTGCGCAATCAAATATGCTCAAGTAAAAGTAATCCGCGATGAAGCAGGAGTAATTGTAGACTTTGAAACAACTGGAGATTATCCAAAATATGGAAATGATGATGACCGTGCAGATTTAATTGCAAAAGAAATCGTTTCTAAATTCATGACAATGATCAGAAGACACCACACTTACAGAAATGGTTTCCCTACAATGTCAGTATTAACCATTACTTCTAACGTTACTTATGGTAAAGCAACTGGAAATACACCAGACGGACGTAAAAAAGGTCAGCCATTTGCTCCTGGAGCAAACCCAATGCACGGACGCGATACAAAAGGAGCAATTGCATCTTTATCATCAGTTGCTAAACTTCCATTCCAAGATGCACAGGATGGTATTTCAAATACCTTCACAATCATCCCAGGTGCATTAGGTAAAGAAGACCAAGTATTTGCAGGTGATTTAGAATTAGAACTTGACTTAAACAACTAATATTTTCAAGAAATGTGAGGTGTCTTATGGAAGAAAATGCAATGATTGATGATTTAGTAAAAATGTTGGATTCAGGAATCTCAAAAGGCGTTGGTCATATCAATGTTGATACCAATGAATTGGCAACAGAAGCTAAAAGTGTTCAAACAATGGGTTGTTCAGATTGTTCAAGAACACCTACCGCATGCAGTATTCCAACACTCGAACAAGGTCTTGATGATTACAAGTAAACACTCAGAAACGGAGGAAAAAACCATGGCAGAAACAAATCAAGCACAAATCGACAACTTAGTGTCATTACTCGATGGATACGCAACGAAAGGCGGACATCACTTAAATGTTAATGTATTAAACAGAGATACTTTATTAGATGCTCAGGCACACCCAGAAAAGTACCCTCAATTAACAATTCGTGTATCAGGATATGCTGTTAACTTTATCAAATTAACACCTGAACAACAAAACGATGTAATTAGCCGTACATTCCATCAAACAGTATAAT
>CAZWNX010000018.1:0-3523 GCA_964635395.1 uncultured Lachnospiraceae bacterium | reverse complement strand
AACTTGAAAAAACTATCAACTTATATTTTAAAACATAAATGGGGCTATTTCTTAGCCATTCTTTCCATGATCATCAGCGTCAGTTTGGATATGCTCTCGCCCCAAATTACGAAGCATCTCATCGATGATGTCATTGTGGGTGGTGACCAATCAAAATTACTATTATTGTTGTCGGGCTTCTTATTCATCGGGCTAGGTAGATGCATCTTTCAATACACCAAGGAAATCTTATTTGATAAAATTGGAAGTTCCATTTCCTGTTCACTTAGAATCGACTTATTTGAATATATCCAAAACCTCTCTGCTGAGTTCTTTGATAAAACGAACACTGGTGAATTAATGTCACGTATCAAAGAAGATGTGGATCGAATCTGGGAAGCTTTAACATTTGTATCCATGCTGATTATTGAAGTATGTATTCATACAGGAATCATTCTTTTTTGTATGTACCAACTGAATGTCAAACTTGCTATTTTGCCAACACTTGCTATGATTTTCTGCGGATTTATTGCGGTCCTAATGGAGCGTAAATTAGGTGCAATCTATGGTGCAATCAGTGAAGAAAATGCTGAGCTTAATACGGTAGCAGAAGAAAATCTTAGTGGTGTTAGAACTGTAAAAGCCTTTGCAAGAGAGAAATTTGAAATCAATAAGTTTCTTTCTCATAATAAGCGCTATTACGAACTAAATATGAAGCAGTCCACTGTTTTTGTTAAATACTATCCCATATTTCAGATTATAACTAGAATTCTTCCACTCAGTATTTTGCTCCTTGGTGGTCAACTTGTTATGAAGCAGCAACTTACACTTGGTATGCTCGGCGCATTTGTAGAATACTCCATGAATATTGTTTGGCCAATGGAGATGCTTGGATGGCTAAGTAATAGCTTATCTTCTGCATTTGCTTCACACAAAAGAATCAAAGAAATTTATAAAGAGACTCCGACCATTGTTGAACCAATAGAGCCCGTCATTTTGGACTCTATTAAGGGTAACATTTGTTTTGATCAGGTTGCCTTTCAACGAGACCATACGAGCATCTTATCGGATATCAATTTTCAATTATCTGCCGGTGAGACCCTTGGCATAATGGGGGCTACTGGAGCAGGTAAAACTTCTATCATTAATTTATTACTTCGCTTCTATGACTCAAGTGAAGGAACTATTTTGATAGACGGAATTAATATTAAGGATTTGAGTTTGGAACAGCTTCGCAGTAATATTTCTCTGGTTATGCAGGATTCGTTTCTCTTTTCAGATACCATTGCCAAAAATGTAAGTTTTGGTCAAACGGATCACACTGATCACAGCACCATTCAAAGTGCCGTGAAAACCGCACAGGCTAGCAGCTTTATTGAAAATATGGAACTACAATACGAAACTGTTATTGGAGAGCGTGGAATTGGTCTCTCTGGTGGACAAAAGCAACGTATAAGTATCGCACGTGCTCTTGCCAAAAAAAATCCAATTTTGATTCTTGATGACTCAACTTCAGCTCTTGATATGGAAACGGAGCAACGTATTCAGCAAGCTTTACTTGAGCTTGATCAAACAACAAAGATTATTGTTGCTCACCGTATTAGTGCTGTTCGAAAAGCAGACCAGATTATCTTCCTAGAAGATGGAAAAATCATGGAGCGTGGTACTCACGAACAACTCATGAATAAACAAGGTCTATACTACGAAACCTATCTCGCTCAGTATGGACCAATCTATGAATCGAATCAAGAACAGGAGGTTCTCAATGTCAATTAACTCAACACAACATGACGAGACACTAGAAGAAGTCAGCAAAACCAAAACTCTTTTGCGACTATTTTCATATTTACTAGTATACAAAAAAGAGATTATTGTTGTAACACTGATGCTACTCTATTCTGTAGTAGTATCACTTGTCAATCCACTTTTAATCGAAATTGCAATTGATCAATATATTTCACACAATGATGTTAAAGGACTCTATCTTTTATGTGCTCTTGCATTTGCACTCAATATTATTATGATTTTTCTGATTCGTATCAGAATGACTATTATGGCAAAAGTATCGAACAAAGTTCTTGTTACAATTAGGCAAGAATTATATACACATATCCAAACTCTTGATTTTCACTTTTTTGACTCAAGACCAACTGGAAAGATTCTAGCACGTATTATTGGAGATATTAATTCACTGAAAGATGTCTTGTCAAATAGTGTGACAACTCTGATTCCAGATTTGTTAATTGTTATTTCCGTTATCACAATCATGTTTCTTAAAAATGCAGCTCTGGCATCGGCAGCACTTATTACAATTCCATTTATGGCTGCTTCCATGTGGTTTATCCAGGTAAAATCACATAAACGCTGGCAAATCCACAAAAAAAAATCTTCAAATCTCAACGCATTTGTACATGAAGACTTATCCGGCATACGAATTATACACAGTTTTGCAGCCGAAAAAGAAACATCCGAAACTTTTAGGCAGTATGTTGAGGAACACCGTTCATCTTTTATGGATGCTGTTCGTATCAACGATGCGTTTGGTTCTGTTATCAATATTAGCTGGTATGTAGGCCTAATTTCACTTTACTATTTTGGTATACAGTGGATTGGCGTTGAACAAGTAAGTGTAGGAACCTTCATTGCTTTTTCAACATATGTTGGAATGTTCTGGATTCCAATTATGAACATCAGCAATTTCTATAATCAACTCATTACAAACATCGCTGGTGCTGAACGCATTTTTGAAATTTTAGATACCAAACCGGAACTTACCGACTCAGATAATGTAACACAAATGCCCGAAATCAAAGGTGATGTCACCTTCAATGACGTATCTTTTTCTTATGATGATAGTGAACTCGTATTAGACCATATTAGCTTTCATGTTCAGGCCGGTCAAAGCATTGCCCTTGTCGGACCAACTGGGGCTGGTAAAACAACAATCATTAATTTAATTAGTCGCTTCTATGATGTCCAATCTGGTGAAATACAAATAGATGGTATTCATATTCGAGATGTCAGCATCGAGAGTCTACGCTCTCAAATGGGAATTATGACGCAGGATAACTTTCTATTTACAGGTTCTATCAAAGAGAATATCCGATATGGCAAATTAGATGCTACAGATGAAGAAATCATTGCCGCCGCTAAAGCAGTAAATGCTCACGATTTTATTATGAAGACTGAGGACGGCTACGACACAGTCTTGAAGGAGCGTGGAAATGGTTTATCCATTGGACAAAAACAATTACTGGCATTTGCTAGAACAATGGTTTCAAAACCCAAGATTTTGATTTTAGATGAAGCCACATCAAGCATTGATACGAAAACCGAGTTACTTGTTCAAAGTGGTATCGAATCTCTTTTAAAAGGTCGAACCTCCTTTATTATTGCCCACAGACTGTCAACAATACAGCAGGCCGACTGTATTTTCGTAATAGAAGATGGTAAAATCACTGAATCTGGTAATGCCAAAGAACTGCTTGCTAAGAAGGGAGCATATTACCAACTTTATATGGCACAGTTTCAGACTGCCATATAA
>CAZWNX010000017.1:0-34705 GCA_964635395.1 uncultured Lachnospiraceae bacterium | reverse complement strand
CCTGGAAACATATCCACACACCCAATACGCTTAACCACATATCCATTATCTAAGAAAACATCTAAATCCCTCATCAAACTAGTCGGCTTGCAAGAAATATATAGAATTTTGTCTACGCCATACTCTATAATCTTTTTAAGCGCTTTTGGATGAATACCATCCCTTGGTGGATCAAGTACAATACAGTCTGGCTGTTCTTCAATTGTATCTAATACTGTTAAGACATCCCCTGCTATAAAGTCACAGTTACTCAAACCATTCTTCTTGGCATTTTCTTTTGCTGCAACAACTGCCTCTTCGACGATTTCAACTCCGATCACCTTTTTACTTACCGGCGCCAGGATTTGAGCAATCGTTCCCGTTCCACTATAGAGATCATAGACTGTTTTGGTTGCTTTTCCATTTTCTCCCAACTCCCCTAAGAACTCTCTGGCTGTTTCATAGAGAACTTGTGCACCCAGTGTATTGGTTTGGAAAAATGAGAATACTGAAATTTGAAACTTAAGTCCAAGTAATTCTTCCCGAATAAAGTCTTGACCATATAAAAGAATTGTTTCGTCGCTTTTGACAACATCTGCAACTGAATCATTTTTTATCTGAAGAATTCCTTTGATCTTGCCCGTAAATTTTCCTTCTTGCTCCATCTTAAGTAAGAGTTCCTTAAATTCCATAATGGAGGTATGAGGTTCACTTGTCGTAACAATTGCAATTAACAACTCACCTGTATTGATTCCCTTACGCACCAGAAGATGACGTAAAATCCCTTCGTGTGTCTGTCTATGAACATAAGGCACCTGTTTCTCTGCAAAAAATGTATTTGCAGCATTTAAGATTGTACGAAAATCCGCGTCCACAATCTGACAATGGATTACTGGCACTAAATCATAAAAGCTTCCTCTTTTATGTAAACCAACTGCAAGTGGTCCATTCTTATACTCATCCCCAAAAGAAAACTCCATTTTATTGCGGTAATAAAATTGTGACGGACTTCTTTTAATTGCATCAAAAGAAACCTCACATGGAAGGTTCTTCGTCTCATATAATTCCCGAAATATTTTTTGTACTTGATCGTTCTTTATTTTAAGTTGATCATCATATGCTAGGTTTTGATAATTACACCCACCACACTTACCAAAATGTTCACAGGTAGCGGGAATCTCCATGGGAGATGGTTCTAGCTTTTCGACAACTCTTCCTTCTGCCTTCCCTTTTCGCTTTTTGTTAATCATAACCGCGACTTTCTCACCTGGTATGGTATTTTTGACAATCACCTTTGAATCTTCATAGACAATAACCCCTTTATTCGGGAAATCAACGCGTTCTACTACACCTTCAATGATCTGACCTTTTTTCACATAAACCTCATTTCCGAAACATAGCATTTCATATTCATAATATTTCATAAAAATAGCAGGATTCCTTCGGAATCCCGCCCTTCATCCTAACCAAATCAGATTATTCTGTTTTTGCTTCTACTGCATCTTCTTCATAGAAGTCATCATCAAAATCTTCATCAAAATCGTCTTCAAATTCTTCTAAATAGTCTGGTGTAAAATATAAGTATAATGCATAAGCAATACCAGCAATTGCTACAACTGCTCCGATAATTGCGAATACCCATAAAATCGTGTGTGATTTTTTCTCTTCCACAACCTCTTTTTTCTTTAATAAATCATTCGCTTTCAACATAGCCGAAATCTCTTCCAAATTAATCTTCCCCATATCGTCTCCACCTTTCTCATCAAACTCTTTCCCTATGAATGTAATAATTCTACCACCTTTTTGAAGGATTTTCCATATGTTTTTTACAATTTTCATTTGACCTCCTTATGATTCACTCACTTTGACTAATTTTGCAAATCCCGCATACATAATCTTTGTTCCATGTTCCTTAAACTGAACTGTTACTTGATAATCTCTTGGTCCTGACTCCATTTTCTCAACAATTCCAACACCATACTTAATATGTTTTACAGCATCACCAATTGTATAATCCGGCTCCATTGATACCACATTGATTCCTTTTTGAATTGCACCACTATTTCCAAGTGCTCCTAATCCTCCTGCCATAAATGGTTTTACCTCTACATTCGTCCTAGAACTTGGTTTTGTTGCTCTTGGCTTAATCTGAGCCTGATATGGCTTTTGCTCAAAAATCTGTTTTTTCTCCTGCGTAAATGGATAATCCATAAATTCTTTTGGTTTCTTCTCATCAATTTTATGATCTAGCAGACTCTGAGGGATTTCTTTTACAAATCGGCTAACTGGAAACACCTGTGTTTCTCCTCGGATCATTCTCGATTTGGCACAGGTAATTGTCAAATCTTCTTTTGCCCTGGTTATTCCAACATAAGCAAGTCTACGCTCTTCCTCCATTTCTAATGGGTCGTCTGCCGTAACAGACATATATCCTGGAAACACTCCATCTTCTAATCCCGCTAGATATACATGTGAAAACTCCAACCCTTTGGCACTATGAAGCGTCATTAACAACACTCTATTATTGTCATCGGATACCTTATCAATTGCTGATACCAATGCTACTTCCTCTAAAAATTCACTTAATGTTGCTCGCTTGTCCTCTTCTAACTGCTCCTGTTCATAGGATACAATCTTTGTCACAAGTTCGTCAATATTCTCAATTCTCACCTTCGCTTCTTCTTCATCGTCAGCCTCAAGCATCTTAATATACTCTGTCGTCTCGAGGATATCTAGGATCAATCCCTCTAGTCCATAAGTCTGAATCTTAGACCGATATACTTGAATGCTATTCACAAACCCTTGAATCTTTAATGCAGTTTTGCCTAAACCATCAATTCGATCCGCCTCCTTCAGCGCTTCAAAAAATCGCATTCCATGGGCATCTGCATAAAATTGTATCTTATCGAGTGTTGTAAGTCCAATTCCGCGTTTTGGAATGTTAATAATTCGCTTTACAGATAAATCATCACTCGCATTATCAATGGTTTTCAAATAAGCAAGCAAATCTTTAATTTCTCGTCTTGAATAGAAATTAGTACCTCCCACAACATCATAGGGAATTCCTCTTCTTACAAATTGCTCTTCCAATAAACGCGCCTGAGCATTGGTTCTATATAGAATTGCACAGTCTTTATAATCTACAATGATCTCGCGCTTTTTCTTCGCAATATCCGACACGATAAAATCAGCTTCATCATATCCTGAGGGTACTTGTTTAAAGTGAATTACTTCACCATCCCCATTGCTCGTCCAAAGTGCTTTTTCTTTACGCCCTTTGTTATTGCGAATGACAGCGTTGGCCGCATCTAAAATGGTCTGGGTAGAACGATAGTTTTGTTCTAATTTGATAACAAGTGCATCTGGAAAAATCTTTTCAAAGTCCAAAATATTACGAATATTAGCGCCTCGAAATTTATAAATTGACTGATCGTCATCTCCCACTACACAGAGATTTCTGTACTTCAAAGAGAGTAATCTTAAAAACTCGAATTGAGCAGTATTGGTATCCTGATACTCATCAACCATAATATATTTAAAACGCTCCTGATAGCTATCTAAAACATCCCCACAAGTACGGAAAAGTTCAACCGTTTTTACAATCAAATCATCAAAATCCATTGCATTATTCTTATGTAATGCCTCTTGATACTGTGCATATACTTTGGCAATTCTCTCTCGATTATAGTCTCCATAGCTATCTTTTAAGAATTCCTCCGGTGAAATCAGTTCATCTTTTGCGGAAGAAATTGCACCTAGTAAAGTTCGTTCCTTCACTTGTTTTGTATCAATTTGCAGTTTTTTACAGATTTCTTTCATCAAGGTTTTCTGATCATCTGTATCATAAATCGTAAAATTGGATTCATATCCAATCCGCTGAGCATATCTTCTAAGGATTCTCACACAGGATGAGTGAAATGTCGAAACCCAAATCTGCTCTGATCCAAATGCTACTTGTTTGGTAACACGCTCCCTCATTTCTCCTGCTGCCTTATTTGTAAAGGTAATTGCCATCACATTGAAGGGATTAATTCCACACTCTTCAATCATATGCGCAATTCGATGTGTTAATACTCTGGTCTTTCCGCTGCCCGCACCCGCTAATATTAACACCGGTCCATTTACCTTTAATACAGCTTCCATCTGCCTGTTATTTAATGCTTCCATTCTAGTCAATAATCCTTTCAAATTCAGCTCATTCATCTAGCCCTTTGGCTAAAGATTTTGTAACTTTTTTTCAAACTCTTGCTTGGGCAATGCTTTATCAAACAGATGTCCCTGTACTTTAGTACATCCAATACTTTTCAAAAACTCGATTTGCTCGTTATGCTCTAACCCTTCTGCAATTACATCAATCCCCAAATGATTCGCCATCGTTACAATGGACTCAATCAATTGTTTTGATTTTTCTTCATCCTGCAGTTCATACAAATAAGCAAGATCCAACTTCAAAATATCAAGTGGGACATCTTTGATTGAATTAATAGAGGAATAACCAATGCCAAAGTCATCCATAATAATTGAAAATCCCAATTCTTTTAGCCCCGCAACAACATCAATTGCCTGCTGCTTATTTTCCATATATGTATTTTCTGTGATCTCTAATTGAAGCATAGAAACGGGAATATTGTAAAGCGTTATTAATTGATAGAGAATCTCATACAAATTATAGTTATATAAATCACCTTTTGATACATTAACGGAGATTGGAACAGTTGGAATCTTCTCCTCCATCCAACCAACCAAATCAATACATACTTGCTCCCACACATAGGCATCCAGCGTTGCCACAAATCCGTTCTTTTCAAAAACAGGAATAAAGTTTTTAGGAGACAATACTCCTTTCACAGGATGTAACCAACGAACAAGCGCCTCTGCACCGATCATTTTGTGACTCACCAAATCTACTTTTGGTTGATAATACACCTGAAACTGCCCCTGCTCCAAAGCGTCCTTCATTTCTTTTGAAAAAGCTTCTTCTAACTCAACAAAGTGTTTTATCTCGTTATTATAAACAGAATAATTCTTTTCCTTACTATTTCGGATTGTATCCATTACATACATGGTGCGATGGATTGCTTCCTTGGCGCAGATAGGCTCATGGCCCAATTCATACTCCGCACCTTTTAAAATAATTCGAAAGGAAAGAGGATATAGTTCCAATTCATCATTGATTAAATCGAATCGTTCGCGAATATCTGTTTTCTTAAGATACAACACAAAATAGTCTATTTCCACACGTCCAATGAATATGGCATCTGCAAAAAAATCCTGCAAACGTTTTGAAACATATACTAAGAGTTTATCTCCCTGATCCCCACCATACAATTCTGTCAGAATTTTGTATTTATCAATCATTACCCCGACAACAATTGTGTCCGTAATAAGACCTTTGTCAATCATATGATCTAACTTTGTATAAAATGTTTCTTTGTTTAACACCTTTGTAAGATAATCTTTGCCTACAATTTCTTCAAACAAGGAACCCTTGTGCATCTTAATTAGATTGGCTACTCTTTTTAAAAGCAATGCATTTTGATACGGTACTTCAATTACATCTGCAACTCCATACTCAAATACCTCTTCCATCAACAAATCATCTTTTTGATTCATCAAAAAGGCAATTGGAACTTTTGATCTGATTTGAAATTGTGGATATTGGCTTTTTGAAATTTTTTCCAAAAGTTCAATTCCCAAGCAATCTAGTAATTTCTCCCCTACCAAACACAACACAATTTTTTCCTTCTTGTCAAAATAGTATTGCAAAAATTCTTCTTCACTGTTGACATGCAAAAAGCGATACTTTTTTGATAAAACAAGTGCTAACTGATCATACTCTTCTTCATTCCCTGTCACAATTAAAATAGTTTCCATCCCCATCGTCTCCATTCAAATTGTCAATTCTTTTACACCCCTATAGTATACCACAAATCATGCTGCTTCAAAGACTATTTCTTATCAAAGAATAAATTAATATCAACTGCTCCTTCGATTCCCGGAACGAAACCTTTTTCAGTATACTGCCACATTCTATATTGATACGGAAAGATTGGCTTTTCCTGATAATCTGCATACCATAATTCGTAGCCCGTCAGCTCGTCCAGCCTCAAAACCGTAGTGAGTCGCTTGGCATTCGCATAAATCATTGGCTTTTTACCAGCCGCTATAATCGTATCGCAAAAAGCTTTTGTAATCTGTGTCAGTTGATTTGGAGTCAGGTCTTTGATTCTAGAGTCATCCGAATAAATCGGCTCTGTATCAAATACAATTGGGTAACTAATATTGGTATACGGTTTTATGAGTTCAAGTACAAATTCTGCCTCTTCAATGGCTTCTTGCGGTGTAATAGCCGCCGAAAAAATATAAACGCCAATTGGCATTCCGGCTTTCTCAGCTTCTGCCGCATTTTCTTGAAAACGCTCGTCAACCACTAGTTTTCCACTCTGATAACCGCGGATTCCAATCCGTAAAATAGCATATTCGACACCGGAATCTTTTACCGTTTGCCAATCAATTTTCCCCTGATATTTAGACACATCAATTCCGACAATCCCCTTTACACCCTGATCATCAAGATACCGATAATAAAGACCGCTCGTATCAAGTTTTGCAAAATCATAATTATTTTGGGATACTTGCTCTAATTTGGGAACTCGTAAATATCCCCTTGCAATATCATAAACAACAACTGTTTCAGGCTCTTTATGAACCAATTCATTGGCATACTGCTCATCAACAATCCTATCACTAGAAAATTTTTTAATTGCCTCTAGGAGCAGGGCATTCTTTTCATTTTTACAGTCTTCTTCCCAAGCTCTTAATTCAAATTCATATTGTTCTTGGTATTTTTTTTGTATTTGCTTGGCATCTACTTTTGTAGTATCTGTATTTGAAGTTCCCATTGTACTCAAAACAATCAAACTTATGGTAAAGAACACTGTCGCCAGTATTGAAACACTAAGAACTCGCCATTCTTTTTGCCTTGTGTTTAATCTTTTAGAGCGTAAAACACTCACGATTCCAATCACAAAAACAATTGCCAAAACCCCTAATCCAGCAATTATGGGTGCCTTACTAACCTCTTTAACAGGCTGCACCACTTCCTCCACATACTCTTTTAGGACCGGTTTCGAAGTTTCTTGGTATACTTCGTTAAACTCTAATACTTGTGTTGGTTCGCTGACTTTTCCATAGCCGTTATAAAGACGAAACACAATATCATCTCCTGGCTTTACTTCATCAAGGGTTACAATCATCCCCTGCGTGCCTGATTCATAGGTATAGCGCCTCGAAAATGTCTGGCCACCATCCACACTATAATCATAATAGGTTAATTTACTTTCTATATCCGTCCCCCTAAGTAACACTTTAATCCCAGGAAGTGTTTTCTCATACCCTGACACAATCTGCGCCGAAACCTGTGTTGGTCCTGTTTCATCTGATGGAATTGGACTTTCAGGTGCATAGTATCCGTTTTTAATAAATGATTCATAATTCACATTCAACGTTTGAGAACTAAGTCCGTAGCATTTAGCCACCGCCGTTGCATCAAGCTTCCCAAATGTATCATAAATTTGATCTTGCTTCAAAACTGTCTGATCGTCTTCATAATCTGCATGACAATGCTCAACAATAATCGCTGGGATACCTAACTCGGCCGACTCTCTAATCACACCATAATAATCTTCGCCACGTTTGTTAAGTCTTGTTTTTACGCCCCTACTAGTCACTCCAAGGGACTGAAATTCCTCTAAAAAAACATCTGCCAAGGATCTCATCGTAGAATACTCAAGTCCTTTTGATGGAACAAATACTTCTGATCCATATTCCGTATGATTTTCTGACATATTATAATGGAGACTAATTAGTAAATCAGCCTCCATACTTTTTGCGAATTCTGCACGTTCTTTCAAAGACAAATCTAACATATCCGGATTTGAAATAAACACAGCTACATTGTCGTACTGCTCAAGTTCCTTCTTCATAGATATTGCTGTCGCAATATTCATTTCTTTTTCCAAAAATTCCCCGTAATTCAGTCCTAGATTCTCTCCCCCATGACCCGGGTCTATTACAATTTTTAAAACTTTATCGTTCACACAGACTCCTTATTAAGATTTCTCTATTCCTTCTTTGGCTTTCCATTTTTAGGAAGTTTATCCGGCATGGAATCAATAATCTTTTCAATCATTAGTTTTTTTATATATACATCGTAACTCAAAAGACAGATAAAGAAGAAGTTTTGCAAAAATTCTTCTTGTTCTTTTGGTACCTCTTTTGTCGCATCATTTGCAGCTTTAAAACGTTCAATTACATCTTTTTTGAGAACTTCAACCTGGTTTGCCTCTAATTCGAATACCGTATCATATACTTTTTCAAGATCCCATTCCCCATCCCCTTCAAAAAAATGGTCCTTGAGCGGATCCAGTAATTTCTGTATATCGTTTATTGAGAGAATGTTTTTGAAATAATAAATAAAAATGAGCATCATAATATGTTCTCTTGAGTATTTTTTCTTAATAGGTGGGGGCAAGAGATTATTCTTGGCATAATTATTAATCATGGTTTTCGTCAGAATTTTATCTTCTTCTGGATTTCTCGAAGTTTTCTTCATTTTTTTATCCATAAAGGTTGTTACTTGATCCATGTATAAATCAATTGTTGGAATATCATCCGACTTAATATGCTCGATTCGTTCTAGACTTTCTATAATACTCGTTAGCAGATTTTCTGTTGACAATGTCATTGCGCCACCTCGTTTCTTACCTCTTCATTATATAGTATTTAAAACTACAAAACAAGTGTTCTTAGACGATTGCGTTTTTTTCAAATTCTCTTTATAATACAAATGAAAACCATTCACTCGCAAAAAAGGACATATTATGATTGATTTACTTGATGTACACACACATACCCTGGCAAGTGGCCATGCCTACAGCTCCATCCGTGAGATGACAAAGGCCGCAAAAGCAAAGAATTTGCAACTTTTAGGAATCACTGACCATGCACCATCCATGCCGGGAGCTTCGCACCAATATTACTTTGAAAATTTAAGGACACTCGATCGCAGTGATTATGAAGTGGATGTTCTATTTGGAATCGAGTTAAACATCATGGACTGTGAAGGAACTGTTGACTTACCTGACTACCTCTTGACAGCTTCTGATTTAAACATTGCAAGCCTCCACCCACCATGCATAAACTTTATGGATAAAGAAACCACTACCCGAACAATTATCCGTGTGATGAATAATCCTTTAATCCATATCATTGGCCACTTAGATGATTCGAGATACCCTGTGGACTATGACCTAATAGCACAAGTGGCAAAGGAAACGAATACCCTACTTGAATTAAATAATTCCTCACTTGCTCCAAAGGGATATCGCTACAATTGTTATGAGAATTATCAGCTTATGCTTGAAGCTTGTCTAAAGCATTCCACTCCGATTATTGTCAATAGCGATGCTCATGTCGATACTAAAGTTGGTTTTCACGATTACGCAATTTCTTTGCTTGAAGAATTTAAATTTCCGGAAGAATTAATTGTAAATACAAGTGTAGAAAAATTGACTTCACGACTTTAGTGTGTTAAACTTCACGTATTAGCAATGTGAACTTTTACTGTATGAAAGTATTCTTGGGAAGGTTTGGTAATTATGAATAAGAAAATCATTACAAATTCAGTGGATCATTTATTTGAAGCAATACTAACGTTAGAGACAAGGGAAGAATGCTACTCTTTTTTTGAAGATTTATGTACCGTCAAAGAATTGCTTTCACTCTCCCAACGCTTCGAAGTCGCTACTATGTTAGCAGATCATAAAACCTATCTTGAAATAGCTGATAAGACAGGTGCCTCGACTGCCACAATCAGTCGCGTGAATCGTTCTTTAATTTATGGAAATGATGGATACGAACTAGTATTCGGTCGCACAAAACAATTACAAGAATAATTGTTACCGCTCAATAATATCACAATTTTTAGGACATATTACAACAATATGCCTTTTATGTATTTACTTTTTTAGTAAAATGTGCTATCATACCTTTGTTATATTAACAAATTTGATATTATATTTGGAGGTAAGGTAATGAACAAAGGTACAGTAAAATGGTTTAACAACCAAAAAGGTTATGGATTTATTTCTGATGAAGCTGGTAATGATGTATTCGTTCACTATTCAGGCTTAGTAATGGATGGATTCAAATCTTTAGAAGAGGGCGCTAACGTTGAATTCGAAGTAATCAATGGTGAAAAAGGACCTCAGGCTGTTAACGTAAACAAATTATAAGAATTTTATTCTTACATTCGATTTAATCAGTTTTCGATGTGCCTTTTTCAAATATACGTTAGTTTTTTGAATAAGCAATTGTATTAACGGATTAAAAAGATGAACCGGTCAAATTGACCGGTTCTTTTTTTTACAATACGTTATAACTTGCTCAAATGAGAGTTCTCCTCCAAATAAATCAAGGGCGCTACCAATCGTAACATGAATCCTTCCTTTTCCCAATTCATAAATTCTTTCTAGATCCGATATATTTCGTACTCCACCTGCATAAGTGATTGGAAGAGATTGAACTTCACCTAGTAGACGAACCAAATCATCATCAATTCCCGCTGCTTTTCCTTCCACATCTACCGCGTGAATTAAAAACTCATCACAATAATCACTTAATTGATCAAACACTTCCTGGCACAGAACTTCTGCTGTTCTTTTCTGCCAACGGTCTGTCATTACAACATATTCCTCACCTATTTTTTTGCAACTGAGATCTAATACAATATGCTTTTTTCCAATTGCCACTTTTAACTGTTCCAAATGATCATAGTTAATAACACCATTTTGAAATACATAGGACGTTACAATCACGTGTGAGGCCCCTGCATCAATATACTCTTTTGCATTCTGATTATGAATTCCACCACCAATCTGTAACCCATTTGGAAATTCTTTAAGTGCCAATATTGCTTGGTTTTTTGTCGCTTCATAATATTCGCTTGTGCTAGGATTCAGCAGTATAATATGCCCACCTGTTAGTTGATTTTCTTTATATAAGTTTGCAAAATCCTTTGCTTCCCGATCGGATACGAAATTCTCAACTGCGTGATTGTTCTCATCCGATAGCGATGACCCAACAATCTGTTTGACTTTTCCATTATGAATATCTATACAAGGTCGAAATTCCATAAATTCTCCAATCTTTGACTAATCTAATCCAAACTTGTTTCAACTAAAATACCTTCTCGGTAAGCATCAAGCAACTTTTCCAGATATAGAATTCTTTCTGTAAGCTCTTTACCAATATCTGTGTCAGCTACACTTTGCCTCTTTCTTGCTGTGTCAACAATAATAGAGTCCGAGAAAATATCAGATTCTTTTTTAATTGCTGCCTCCGTCGACTCAAATGGCTCGTGAGACACTAATCGCATTCCATAGGAATTCGATACTAGCGTGTATCCTGCAATCCCCGTCTTCGCTTGGTATGCTTTTGAGAACCCTCCGTCAATAACAAGCAGTTTCCCATCGCACTTGATTGGGGATTCTCCTTTTTTACGTTCTACTGGAACATGTCCATTTACGATATGAGAGCGTTCGATATCCAATCCAAACTCAAGTAGAATTTTGTTGATTGTATCTTTATCATCTTGTAAATCATAATAATGATTCTTCATCTCCGAATGCGTTTTCTTGTCTTCTACAAAATAACGCTCAAACGTTGTCATTTTATCTTTCCCAAATACAGGTGAGTTCGGACCCGTCCAGATATACCAAAGGATATCTAACCCTCGCATTTTATCCAAG
Organism: uncultured Lachnospiraceae bacterium; assembly: GCA_964635395.1. Lineage (GTDB taxonomy): Bacteria > Bacillota > Clostridia > Lachnospirales > Lachnospiraceae > CAZWNX01. Next base: position 22,916 of record CAZWNX010000017.1, on the reverse strand, counting down.
GTATCTCGTTGTGCATAATATCCTCTTCTTGCATAACTATCCAAAACATCATATAACGATTTTCCAGAATATTCTTTTCCAAAAATTGTAACTTTCTTAAATTCCTTGTTCTCATCTAGTGGCACACATCCATGATATAAGAGATTTGAATTGTGAACTTTATACATTCCACCTTTAGAAAATAAGAAACGAACATCTTTTTGAAGCTTTTCACACCTCATAAATGCCTGTCTTAAACGTTCCATTACTTCAACTTCATCTTTTGTCAAGCAATACGGATCCTTCGGATCAATCGTCGGAAAGTCCATGTCTTTCATTGGATATATTTGTCCGTAAATAGATACGGTACCATTTTGATAATCAATTTTATCTAGTAGGCGTCTGTCATCCATTTGAAATTCTGGATTTCTCGCTATAATTTGTCCTTCTAGTTTAAACTGAATCATTGTAATTGCCTTGTGCATCTTTGTATCTAAACTAAGTTCCTGTGTATTGTAGTCTGTGCTGTATTTAATAGCAAATGCGCTACAGTCCGTTGTTGCATAATGTTCCATTGCAAACGTTGCTAACGGTATTAAATTGATTCCATATCCCTCTTCAAGGGTATTTAGAATTCCATATCGAGCTGACATTCGAATGACATTGGCAATACAAGCCATTTGTCCACTTGCCGCTCCCATCCATACAATGTCATGATTTCCCCATTGCACGTCCACTGAGTGGTATTCTCTTAAGGTCTTCATAATGACATGGGGGCCTGGCCCACGGTCATAAACATCTCCAACAATATGTAAATGGTCAATAACAAGTCTTTGAATCAGATTTGATAAAGCAACTATAAATTCCGGTGCTCTACCAATTCGAATAATGGTTTTTACAATTGCATTGTAATACGCTTCTTTATCTTGAATCTCTGCTTTTTCAGTAATAAGTTCTTCAATAATATATGCAAAATCCTTTGGAAGCGCTTTGCGCACTTTTGATCTTGTATATTTAGAAGAAACATGTTTTGTCATCTGAACGAGCCTAAATAATGTGATTTTATACCAATCTTCAATATTATCTTCAGTCTGTAATACAATCTCCAATTTCTCAGCTGGATAATAGATCAATGTTGCCAAACTCTTTTTATCCCGATCACTAAGTGTGTTCCCAAACTCTTCATCAATTTTCTTTCTAACAGATCCAGAACCATTCTTTAATACATGGTTAAATTGCTCATACTCACCATGTATATCTGTAAGAAAATGTTCCGTCCCTTTTGGCAGGTTTAAAATAGACTGCAAATTAATAATTTCAGTACTTGCAGATGCGATTGTAGGATATTGTTTTGAAAGACTTTTCAAATATTTTAATTGCATTTCATCCATCTCTTATTTACTCCCATCAATTACGTGCGACATTTGATACAATCCTGCTGACTTACCTTTCAAAAATTTAGCTGCTTCAATTGCACCTTTAGCAAATACCCCTCTAGAATATGCAACATGTGAAAATGTAATAACTTCATCATTTCCAGCAAAAATAACGTCATGATCACCTACAATTGTACCACCTCGCACTGCTGAAAGACCAATTTCTTTTTTACTTCTTTTTTCTCTTTTTGTACTTCGATCATATACATATTCAAATTCCTGATCAAACTCTTCATTGATGGAGTCTGCTAATGCTAGTGCCGTACCACTTGGCGCATCTAATTTCTGGTTATGATGCTTTTCTACAATTTCAATATCAAACCCTGCAGGTGATAAAATACCTGCTGCATCTTTTAATAATTTCATCAAGAGATTAATACCTAATGACATATTTGCTGATTTTAAAACGGCTACTTGTTTTGATATTTCTTCAACTTTATCAAGCTGTTCTTTGGATAATCCCGTCGTACAAAGAACTACTGGAACCTGCTTTTGTGCACAGTAGTCTAACAAACCATCCACTGCATTTACGGATGCGAAATCGATAATTGCATCTGCTTCTATATCACAGTCTTCCATTTTTTGAAAAACAGGAAATGGATTCTTCCCTTCATCATAAACATCCACTCCAGCCACTAAGGTGATTGCATCATCTTGAGATATTAGATTTGCAATGGTCTGTCCCATCCTACCATTACACCCATGCATAATTACTCTTGTCATTCTTACTCCTATCCGCCTGCAATCTAAAGTTTATTGCAAACTTTCATAATACATAATTATATTCTCTTTGGTTGGTAATTCTTTACTACTAACACTTGCACTTGCTGCCGCGAGCCCCATTAGAAAGGCTTCATACAGATTCTTCGATTGCGCAAATTTTGAAACAAAGCCTGCAATCATTGAATCTCCTGCACCCACAGTGTGTTCAACTACTGAAACGTTGACTTGTCGCTTGTAGAATTCACCCTGCTCGCCCAGAAAAATACCGCCTTTTTCACCCATCGATATCAAAACATTTTGGGCACCGTATGCTTGTAGTTGTTTTCCGTATTCAATTACAGATTCAACCGTATCTATTTTAACTTCAAATAGCATTTCTAATTCTTCTAAATTTGGCTTAATGAGAAATGGTCTGTACTTCAGAGTTTTTAGAAGATACTCTTCTTGTGCATCAACCACTAAAATACATTGACTTGATGCTGTAATTTCTGCAATGGATTGATATAAAAAAGCATTGCATCCCTTTGGCGCACTACCAGACAAAATCACATAATCCCCTGTTTTTAATCTCTTCTTTAAGTCCTCTAGCAATTGATTTTGATCTACTTCTTTCACATATGGACCCAACGCATTGATTTGAATTTCATCCTGCCCTACTACCTTGACATTCATTCTGGTTTCTTCATTTTCTAACCAAATAAATGCATTTAGAACTTTAAGATTGTCCAGAGTATCTTGAATTCGTTTTCCATTAAAGCCCCCTAGAAATCCAAGTGCAATTACCTCATTTCCCAACTCACTAAGTACTCTGGCTACATTGATTCCCTTCCCGCCAACACAGGTGTATGAATCTATAGCGCGGTTCACCTCAACAAGGGGACTTTGCGACACTTGCATATAGTAATCAAGGGAAGGATTTAATGTAATCGTATAGATCATTTTATAATAAACCTACTTTTCTCATTTCTTGTTCAAGTACTTTCGCATGTTCTGGTTCCATTTCTGTTAATGGTCTCCTTAAATTTCCTTCTGATAATTTCATCAATTCAAGAGCTTTTTTAACCGGAATTGGATTCACTTCACAAAATAGTGCATCGATCAGTGGCAATAGTTCAAGTTGTAGGCTAGCACTTTTACTACCCTCTCCATTTAAATAGTACTCACATATATCATGGGTTTGTTTCGGAACAACATTGGACAGAACCGATATTACCCCTTTGCCGCCTAGTGACATAATTGGAACAATTTGATCATCATTTCCCGAATACAAATCAACACTACCATTTGCTAACTGCATTAACTTTGCAACTGCCGAGATGTTTCCCGTTGCATCTTTTACACCAACAATATTTTCCACTTCGTTGCATAATTTCACAACCGTCTCTGGTTGAATAAATACTCCACCCGTTCTTCCAGGTATATTATATAGAAGAATTGGAATCGAAACTTCTTTGGCAATCAGCTCAAAATGCTCATATAATCCCTTTTGTGTACATTTATTGTAATATGGCGTAACTAGTAATAATCCATCACATCCAGCTTTTTGTGCTTCTACTGATAAAAAAATTGCCGTTTTTGTACAATTTGAACCCGTTCCAGCAATTACTGGGATTCTCTTATTTACTTTCTCTACGCAAAAGCGAATCACTTCAAGATGCTCTTCGTGCGATAGTGTAGATGCTTCGCCTGTTGTTCCACAAACAATGATTGCATCTGTTTTTCCCTGAATCTGTCTTTCAATTTGTTGTTCAAACGCTTGATAATCTACTTCTCCCGCTTGTGTAAATGGTGTAACAATTGCAACTCCTGCTCCTGTAAAAATAGCCATAATCTTCCTCCTTCTTTTGGGGCTTTCATAATATAGACTGTATATATGAAAAAAAATATACCGACCCAACGGGTCGGTACGGAATTCATCCTTCATTTACCAATCCGATAGCTCCCCATCTGTTACGATGACAGTGATACAACTCTTCATTGCATCCCCAAAGAAACACGCTTCAGGCCGTATTTCCTTTCGGCGCAATTCCCTTTCCAACCCATTCATCTGTTCCTGTAACATCCTGAGTGTACTATTGTTTTGCGCAACCTCTATCTAAATTTATATGTATATAATCAGAAGATATCATTTTGACTAATATCTGTCAACCTGTTTCAAAAAACTTTAAAATTTAATTTTTCAATCTTAGAAACTTCATCTGCAAGCACGCATACTTCATCACAAAGTGTGATTCCAGTCATAATGATTGTCATTTCTTTTGATTTTTGCTCTAGGAGACTTTTTAATTCGTCCACAGACAAAATCCCAACATCGATAAGTCCAAGGATTTCATCTAAAATTAGTAAATCACAGCCACTCGTTGTAATTACTTTTTTCGTAAAATTTAGACCATTGCGAATATTTTGAATTTCTTCTGCTTTTCTTTCGTCTGAAAGTTTATCGTAATTCATTTCAGACTTCTCAAATTGGAAAAATTTAATTTCTGGTTCTAAGCGTTTCATGAAAGCAGAATTCTGAATCACTTTCCCTTTTAGGAATTGAATAATAATTACATTTTTATTCTCATTTGCGGCATAGATAGCGTGCCCAATTGCTGCTGGCGTCTTGCCATGACCATCTCCACTAAAGATGTAGATCTTTCCTTGATTCATAATTTTGTCCCATCCCAATTATAAGAATTTTCGGGCTAATCATATCACAACCACTTGTTTTTAGCAATCCCATGCGAAAAATGTTGTGCAAATAAGCAAGAATGTGTTATTCTGTAGAAGTTTGAATAAACAACATAGATTGGAGTAAGAATGAAACAAGCAAGAAATGATATTCGTAACATCGCAATTATCGCCCATGTTGATCATGGTAAAACAACATTGGTCGATGAATTATTAAAACAAAGTGGAACTTTTCGTGTCAACCAGGCCGTTGCCGAGCGTATGATGGACTCTAATGATTTAGAGCGTGAACGTGGTATTACCATCCTCGCCAAAAATACAGCTGTTACATACCATGATACTAAAATCAATATCATTGACACCCCTGGACATGCAGATTTTGGTGGGGAAGTTGAACGTGTACTTAAAATGGTAAATGGTGTAGTCCTTGTTGTAGATGCTTTTGAAGGACCCATGCCTCAGACTAAATTTGTACTCAAAAAAGCTCTTGAGCTAAAATTAACGGTAATTGTATGTATCAATAAAATGGATCGCCCAGAAGCTAGACCTCATGAAGTAATTGATGAAGTCCTTGAACTTTTATTAGAATTAGATGCAACGGAAGAACAACTAGATTGTCCTTTTGTATATGCATCTGCCAAGGCAGGTGTCTCTTCACTTGATCCTTCAATACCTGGAACGGATATGATTCCTCTATTTGAAACCATACTAAATACCATTCCAGCTCCAGCTGGTGATCCTGAGGCGAGTACACAGGTACTCATTTCAACCATTGATTATAATGAATATATTGGTCGCATCGGTGTTGGAAAAGTAGATAATGGTGCTTTAAAAGTCAACCAAGAAGTATTACTACTAAACCATCACGATCCTGATCGAAGCAAAAAGGTGAAAATATCTAAACTGTATGAATTTGACGGTTTGTCTAAAACAGAAGTAAAGGAAGCAAATATTGGTTCTATTGTTGCAATATCAGGTATTCCTGAAATCCAAATTGGTGATAGCCTTTGTTCTATTGAAAATCCTGTTGCAATTCCTTTTCAAAAAATTTCAGAGCCAACTATTGCAATGCAATTTTTAGTAAATGACTCCCCACTCGCTGGTATGGAGGGCAAATTTGTAACCTCACGTCATTTAAGAGAACGTTTACTAAAAGAATTGAATACAGACGTATCTTTACGTGTTGAAGAAACGGAATCTACCGACATTTTTAAAGTTTCTGGTCGTGGAGAACTCCATTTATCGGTACTCATCGAAAACATGCGAAGAGAGGGGTATGAATTTGCTGTTTCCAAAGCAGAAGTTCTTTACCACTATAATGATCGCAATCAAAAACTAGAACCGATGGAATTAGCTTACATTGACGTGCCTGATGAATTTTCTGGTTCTGTTATTCAAAAACTATCTTCTAGAAAGGGAGAATTGCAGGGAATGAGTGCTTCTAATTCTGGATATACTCGTTTAGAATTCTCCATTCCATCTAGAGGTTTAATTGGTTACCGTGGTGAATTTATGACGGATACCAAAGGAAACGGAATCATCAATACAATCTTTGATGAATATGGTCCTTATAAAGGTGATCTTCAATACCGTAGCCAGGGTTCTATTATTTCTTTCGAATCTGGTGAAGCAATTACATACGGTCTATTCAATGCCCAGGAACGTGGAATTCTATTTATTAATCCAGGTGAAAAAGTATATGCCGGAATGGTCATCGGACAAACCGGTAAGGCCGAAGATGTTGAAATCAATGTATGCCGTAAAAAGCAACTTACCAACACTCGTGCTTCTGGCTCAGATGATTCACTTCGTTTATCGCCACCTAAAGTATTAAGTCTTGAACAATCATTAGAATTTATTGATGTTGATGAATTACTAGAAGTAACTCCACAGAGTCTTCGAATTCGTAAAAAAATATTAGATGCTAATATGAGAAAACGTTCTCAAAGCAAAAAATCGAACTCTTAAAAGAGTTCGATTTTTTTATTCACAAGAGCATATTTCACAATTTCTTGTTGTTCGATCTTTACCCTTGCAGCACTTAATTCGACAATTCCCTTCTCAATAACAGCATATTCTTCCACTGGAATTAATACCGTAAGGTAAACTGATGTATCAAACTCCTGTCCATATGTTACAATTTCTTGGTTTGAAAGATAATACTGCACTTTACCAAGATCTGTATAATCAAGCGATAATCTAGCCCTATAGCCATCTCTTTTTTCAATTAATAGGCACTGCCCAAGAACTTCAATAACTGCTTGCTGGTAAGCTCGTACCAGACCTCCCGTTCCTAATAAAGTCCCTCCGAAATATCTTGTAACAACAACACACACATTTGTCAAATTCTTTCCAAGTAACACTTCAAGCATCGGCTTTCCAGCTGTATTACTAGGCTCACGATCATCACTTGAATGTGCTATTCGTTGCTCTTCACCTACGATATACGCGCTACAATTATGCGCTGCATCATAGTACGTTTTTTTGCAATTTGCAATCCATTCTTCTGCTTCTTCTTTTGAGAAAACAGGTTTTATAGTTGCAATAAATCTTGATTTCTTTACGATTATTTCGCTTTGATGCGTATCATATACGGTCCAATAATTACTCAATTCGTCTCCAATCTATTGGGATCTGTACTTCATCACACTATCCTAATATCGAAATTATTCTAACATAGGATTCGAGATTTGTTAATGAATTTTCCCCTGCGTTTCTTAATAAATGATTATTTTCTTTCCATACGTTGTTCTTTTTGATATAATCATGAATGGTAAGGAGGTTGAATTCATGAATTATGGTAAAAAAAGTGTTCGTGAAAAACAACGAAGACTCAATTCAAAGTCAGCTAAATTAAGTAAAATGCTAATACTTTCTATTTTTAAGGCATTTTTAATTTGCATAATCACGCTCGGAGTAGCAGGTGTATGTGCAGGTGTTGGAATGTTTAATGGGATTTTATCATCCGCTCCTGACATCTCCAACATTAATGTAAATCCTACGGGATATGCAACTTATGTATATGACAACAAAGGAAATCAGCTTGATAAACTAGTGTCTGAACAATCAAACAGAATCTACGTTACACTCGATAAAGTTCCTAACTATCTGGGCAAAGCATTTGTCGCCATTGAAGATGAACGTTTTTACGAACATAATGGTATTGATATTAAAGGTATTATCCGAGCTGGTGTTGTAGCAGTTAAAAACCGTGGACTTTCAGAAGGCGCTAGTACAATCACGCAACAGCTACTCAAAAACAATGTATTCAAAGATTGGACTTCTGAAAATAGTAACGCTGACAAAATCGAGCGAAAAATTCAAGAACAATACTTAGCACTTGAATTAGAAAAGAAACTTGGAGTTTCAGCAAAAGACACTATTTTAGAGTTATATATTAACTCTATCAATTTAGGCCAAAACACTTTGGGCGTTCAGGCTGCTTCACTACGCTATTTTAACAAACCCGCTGCTCAGCTCACACTTTCAGAAAGTGCCGTAATAGCAGCAATCACAAAAAATCCTTCAAAATATAATCCAATCTCGCATCCCGAGTTCAATGCCGAACGTCGTAAGAAAGTATTGAATAATATGCTTGATTTCGAATATATTTCTGAAACAGATTATAATATTGCAATGGCGGATGATGTATATTCACGAATTCAAACGGTCAACGAATCCGTTGCTACGGATACTGTTAACACCTATTTTGTAGATGAATTAACGGAACAGATTATTGAAGACCTAAAAGAAATGAAGGGTTATAATGAAACGCAGGCTTATCACTTATTATATAGTGGTGGTTTACAAATTTATACCACCCTTGATCCATCCATTCAGTCAATTTGTGATGAAGTTTTCGAAAATGAAGAAAATTTCCCTGAAAATGTTAAGTGGTACCTAAATTGTGATATTACTATTCAAAAAGCAGATGGTAGCTTAGAAAACCATAGCACTGAAATGCTTAAAGCGTACTTTTTAGGACAGAATAAGAAATTTAATCTTCTATATGATTCGAAAGAAGATGCTTATGCTGGAGTAGATGCTTATTTACAGACTGTTATGGCGCCTGGCGATGATGTTTATAGTGAAAACATTTACATTGTTCCACAGCCTCAAGTATCCATAACCATTGAAGAACAATCTACGGGTTATATTGTTGCGATGGTAGGCGGTCGTGGCACTAAAGAAGGCTCAAGAACATTAAATCGATCAAGTAATACGCTTAGACAACCAGGATCAACTTTTAAAGTTGTATCAACCTATGCACCTGCACTTGACAGTGCCGGAATGACTCTTGCTAACGTTCAAAATGATGCTCCATATAATTATGCAAACGGAAGACCTGTTGCAAACTGGTATGGCAATAATTATAAAGGTCTTTGTTCACTTCGTTATGGTATCGAACAATCACTCAATATTGTAGCCGTTAAAACACTTACTGATATTACGCCTCAATTAGGTTTTGATTATCTTCAAAATTTTGGATTTTCAACTCTAATCGATCGTAGAGAAGCTAGTGATGGTACCATTTTCTCTGATATTACACAAGCCCTTGCCTTAGGTGGTATAACAGATGGTGTCTCTAATTTAGAACTGAATGCAGCATACGCTTCGATTGCAAATCAGGGAACTTATAACAAGCCAACACTCTATACCAAGATCGTTGACCATGATGGAAATGTACTAATTGACAAAGCTACTACTGACAGTCACCGCGTAATCAAAGAAACGACTGCATTCTTATTAACAGATGCAATGGTTGATGTTGTAACAAAAGGAACTGGTGGTTCTGTAAACTTTGGTAAAATGTCAATTGCAGGTAAAACTGGAACAACAACAGATTATAAGGATGTTTGGTTCGCAGGCTTTACACCTTACTATACCGCAACTACATGGGCTGGATTTGATAACAATGTAAGTCTCTCATCTTCAGCAGAAAAGAATCTAGCGAAGACATTATGGAAACAGGTAATGAGCCGTATCCATGAAGAGCTTCCAGACAAACCTTTTGAGAAACCAAAAGGAATCGTATCTGCAACGATATGCTCCCGCTCTGGAAAATTACCTTTACCAGGTATCTGTGATCCAACGTTAAGAACCGAGTATTTTGCTGAGGGCACTGTTCCAAAAGATTATTGTGATGTTCATTACCAAGGTATGGTCTGTGCAGCTACCGGATTACCAGCTGAAACAACTTGTCCATATCAAATTCCTGGAATACTTGAACTTGTACCAAATAAAGATGGGGTAATCATAAAATGCCCACACACAATCGAGTATTTAACAAATCCTCTTCCTATAGCACCACCTGCCGCTCCATAAGGCTGGTACAGTAAGTATCAATCCAACATAAAACAAATACTAGAGGCTGCCACTTTGATAGTGGCAGCCTCATTATTATCGATTCAAATAGATTGGGAATCCAGGATAAACTATATTCATGCTCAACTCTTCATCCTTGGGGTCATGTTGAATATAGAGCTTATCAATTTGATTTTCACAATGCCAAAACGGACTACTATAGACTGGAATTAAATATTCGTTGCATTTATCATATACCGTAAATTGGATAGGTTCTTGCGTTAGCCCGTTCTCACTAGATGGATCTTGAAAAAACAGTTTCACCGATTTCCCTTCCTTCATTAACGGTTTACGCAAATATGCATACTTTTTCATCGAATCGTTGTCTGGCGTTAAGAATGTAACATCCAAATCAATGTCAATAAAATTAATATCCTTCAAATTGATTGGCTCCTTAAACTGAATCGTTAATAATCCATTGTCATCTGATGAATAGGATTCTATCTCAGCATAATCTTCCTCAAAACCTAACGGATCTTGTTCCAACCAGTCATCTGTCTTTACCTTACTCCAGATCGCTGGTAATGCACCCATGTCACTTTTGTGCATAATCTTTGCAAATTCCAACCGCCCATCAGCACTTCCTTCCATCGGTTTCATTCCCTGTCGTAATAGATAAACTACATTTTCATATACATATGGAACATACTTTTTCGATAATATGTAACGATAAACGCTTTGTGATCTAAGGGAAAATGGGGTCTCATCAAACTCAATATCTGGTGATACCAATATCATGTCAGGAGGATCCACCTTTAATTCTTCAATAGCATTCTGTTGCATTTTTTGATTACTAATATTATAGGCCGATGAATACTTTGTTGCTGAAGCCTTATCAAATATTACATGATTTGCAATTGCATTCGTTATATCAAAGTATGACTGCTTCTCATTCGTCCCATACTGAATTACTTTTTGAACATTCTTCAAACTATTAAGTGCGTCGCCACTCACAAAACCGGTACCAAGGTTTGGCATTCCAACACTCTCTCCAGTAAGATATACAATTGGATCATATACCGTTTTCCCCATCACTTCAATCTCTTGATTTGAATCAACATACACTCTATTATTCACTAATTGCGTACTTGAAAACATGGAATAATTCATATGAATGATTAGAAAGAAAATGATCCCAGCAAACAGTTTCCTTTTCCAATGAATCATTGAAAGTTCACTCAAATTGTTGAATAGAAAGACCAAAATCATAAACAGAAAAAAGATGCTTATTACATTTGTGCGAAGTCCCTCATCGTATCGAACAAATGCATAATTAGATATAACAAGCATCCAAACAACAAAAATCGATAGCATCTCCCATCCCTTATTTCGCATTTCTTTATCATCTTTCTGGAATGTGAAAAACAAGCAAATACATAGGCTAATTAAAAATCCAAAAGTCCTAACGAAAAATGAATCCCCACCAATCTCTAAAGAGGGTTTTAACTGCGATAAAATCGGAATACTACTATCAAATATCGCCATACCATTCACGATTGATGTCGTACCGGTATTTTCTTTTAAATAGATAATGATTTGATTAAACCATGGTATAAATGCAATCCCAAGAGCGCCAACGCATAGATAGGACACACCAAGTTCCACTAGTTTTCGAATCTGTTTCTTCGCCACAAATTCTTTCATCTCATTTGGAATAAGCGTAATTGTTTTCATCAAAACAACTGGTAAGAAAGCGAGTGAAACCGCACCTCCAATAGACGGATTCCATGCGATAGAAAGAATCGATAACACAATCCAACTTCCTAAATAAACGCACCCCGAAGAACGGATTTTTCTAGACAGCATAACCAAGAAGAATATTGCCATGAAAAAATAACGCATTCCTGCCATTGTAATTAGAAAAGGCATGAATACAATTCCCATTACTAATCCCAACTCTTTTTTTTCGACTGTAAAATAAATAAGAATTGCTAATACTGCTGCCATAACACAGTTTACTACTACAATTGTTGAATTGAGTGACAAATAAGTTCCATCAAATAATCCATAATTAACAATGCCATAGAAATAATCACAAAAGCCATGAATTGGAACAAAATCATAATAAGGTATTTTGCCATAGCTTATCAATTGTTGCATAGGCACCATAAGTTCTCCATTATGGAAAAAATCAATTTGCATCAGTGCCGATGGATTTTCAAAAACCCGTAATACACTCAAAACCACAAACGTAGAAAGAATGCTATGATTCTTCTTTTTTATTATGGAGTATACATTAATCGCCAATCCAGTAACTGCCAGCAAAATGCATACTAGTTTCAAACGATTCGAATAGAATAAGGTGATTTGCTGTTCACTAAAAACAGACCAATCCCAAAACAAATAGTCGAATTTATATAGCAACAAAAAAGCTAGTGGAAGAACACACTGTAGGGCATTCTCCACGTTCTTCATAAATGCAGAACCAAACTCTTTTTTTCTCAAAACGAACGCATATAATAAGCATGCACCAACAAATGCCACTCGAATATATACGGTTACTTCTTCTACTCGATTCGTGTTTAAAACTTGGAATTTAACGATTGTACTCGCCCCTAACTTCACAAGCCACTGAATCAAATAGGTAATAAAATAAACATGTAACAATACTTTAGAATTTAATGTTTTCTGGTAAGAAAGAATCAAAAACAGAAGCACAGACACTAAGAGAATACATCCATATTCAACAAATAAACTCGTTCCAGAAAAACCACTCATTAACAGAAATATATATGCTAAGACAAAAGTACTCCCGTATCCCTTATCACATTTTATATATTTAGCCCATAAATTTGAAATGATTAAATAGAAAACTAGCAGAATAATCACTCTGACAAGCAACGTTTGAACCACCTGCACGTCAAGTATTTTATTATACCCATCCCACGTAGTATATCCGACCACTAATTCAGAATAGCTTGGCAAACTTTGGTACTGCGAAGCCATATCTTTTACAACCACTAGACAGCCTGAAAGAAGCGCTAATAATAAAGAAAATATAAACTGTAAATTGCTTTTTGGTTGAACCCAATTATTCAAAAAAACAACTCGTTCTTTCCATGATTTCATCTTAACTCTCCCACCTATTTAGCACTTATTCTGACATGTACAAATCGACTCCATTTGCAATCCCTTGCACAATTTTTGTCTGGTATTCTTTGGTCTGCATCTTTAAATCTTCATCTGGATTACTCATAAATCCCATCTCAATAATTGTAACCGGCACGCTACACCAGTTGATTCCACTCATTGTATCCGTCTCCCATACGCCCTTACTAGAAGCATTCGTCTGAAGTAGAATTTCTTCCAAAACAGAGTCTGACAGTTTCCTACTCTGATCATATATTTGTGGGCAATACGGTGATTCCTTCGTAGGACAAAGTGTCATCACTCCACTCACACTTGAATCACTCGATCCATTTGCATGGATTCTTAAGAAAACATCCGCACTTGCCTGATTTGCTATTTCAGCACGTTCTCGATTACTCAGATTTACGTCATTTGTTTCTCGTACCATAAGGACTTCATATCCTCTTTTTACGAGTTCCTCCTTTAGTTGCATGCTAATCTCTAGCGTCAACATATATTCAGGTATTTTTGAAGAAGCACCTGTCGTTCCACTAGCCACTTTAGGTTTCGTCTGACTTGAACCAGGACCAATTGGCTCATGCTCCGAATTACCCTTTTGTTGGTGTCCTGCATCAATTACCACTATTCCTTTTGTTTCCACACTTTCCTCTTGTAAAGCATTCTCACTCTCCACCACATCGGATGATTCTTGAGCATTATCACTAACGAGTTCTTCTTCACTAAGAAGAATCTCATTTTCACTAACGGCCTGCACTTCATTAATAATTTGGGGTTCGACTACTTCTATTTGCCCCTTCTCATGTTTTATACATGCCGATATCATCAAAAGCATACCAAAGAAGATACATACAACTACCAATTTTTTTATCAATATTCTCATACCGTTATCCACCTACTTAGAATATCCTGTATACCCTGCCTTGTCACTGGTTTGGTTAACACATCAGAATAGCCTAATTGAATCCATTCATCTATAGAATTCAGAACTTGCGTATTTGTCATCGCTATCGTTGGCACATTCTCGTAGTAAGTCCCCTTCATTCCACGAATCTCCTTCGTTGCCTCATTGCCATCATACTCCGGCATCATTTGATCCATAAATATGATATCAAAAAGACCTTCACGCACTTTTAAAATTGCTTCTTCACCGCTTTTTGCCCACTCACACTCAATTCCGTGCTCTCTTATCAAAGCGTCTAATAGCTTCAAATTCATCAGACCATCATCTACGATTAATGCTGTTTTCCCCATTTTATACTCCCTAATTTGTTTTCAATTTATTCATCAGAATCTGTCTGAATACTTGACAAAACAGATTCCATTATGATAGAATTTCCCTCGGTGACACTTTTTGGTTCACATAGTTTATTTACTGAATAGCTTTTGCTGGCATGGCACAGATGGTAGCGCACCTCATTGGTAGTGAGGAGGTCACGGGTTCGATTCCCGTTGCTAGCTTAAAATGAAAACACTGATTCGTTCAGTGTTTTCATTTTTTATTGAGTGCTTTCTTTAATTTCATTTTAAGCCTCGAGAGTGCATTGTCAACGGATTTTGCCTCTTTTCCCAATATCTTGGCTATTTCTACATACCCCATACCTGTAATATGCAATTCTAACACTTGTTTTTCAAATTCACTTAATTCCTTTTCAATAATTCGTTCAATACGATCCAGGTTTTCTTGTTCAATAACAAGCTTCTCCGGTGTATTCTTGTCGCTATATTCCATTGTAGAAACAACTACATTCTCAGTCCCTTGAATTTCATCAATTTCATTGGAATAAAACGATATATAGGAATTAAGTGGCATATGCTTCTTTCTTCCACTTGCTTGTATTGCCGTATATATTTGCCTTGATATACATAGTTCTGCAAATGTAAAGAAAGAAGCATCTCTACCATGATCATAGTTTTGAATGGCCTTAAATAAACCAATCATTCCCTCCTGAATAAGATCTTCATTATCAGCCCCTAAAATAAACATTGTCTGAGCCTTCTTACGAACCAAGTTCTTATACTTATCCATTAGGTAGTCAATTACATTTTCATTCCCCTCACGAATACAATCAATTAATTCTTCATCTGAAAAGTTTTTATAATCTGTCAACGCTTCACCCCATATGAAACCAGCTATTGTTCTTTTGCCTTTGGAACAGACCATAGATCCTTGCTATACTGGCTTCCATTAAGCATATCGTATTGTATAATCATAGCACGGTAGTCCAAAAATTTCTGTTCTTTTGTAATCTTTGGTTGCAAATTTCCGTTTGTATCACGAATGCAGTATACCGTATTGCTAAGCATCTTTTGCATCAATCGATCATTCATTTTTGCTTGATTTGGCAAAGGTAAATTTGAATACTTCAACAAAATGGTACTCAAATAATTTGCATTTGCACCTTGAATATCGATTTTGTCCAATCCGTAATTATTGAACATAATAACTGGTGTGAAGTACTTACTCAACTCTGTTTTGTCAATTTCATTGCCCGACAAACTTACTTCCGGCAATTCAAAATCTTTTGTAGATGCCAGTGCATGATCTCCAAACATCATAATAATTGTTGGCTCCTTAACAGTAGCAAAATAATCTGTAAGTTGCTTTAATGCTTTTCCAGAATAATAAATTCCATTCACATAACGATCCATATCAAAATTTTCTTCGCCGTCTGGATAAGTAATATCAATCATCGGCTCAAAATGATTCTTTGACTGAATTTCCTTGATTTCATCATCATCGAGCATATTGGTTCCATGATTTGCCATGGATACAGAGAATAGGAACAATGGCTCCTTATTATCCTTGCTTTGCTTTTCGTATCGGTCAATAATCTCATTGGTTAAGGCTTCATCTGAGATATATGCATCAAATAATTCTTGATGTTCCATTTCATCTCTAGAAATAAATTCATCAAACCCCAAATTCTCATACGCGACATGTCTCTTGTAAAAAGTTTTTTTGTATGGATGAATTGCAAGTGTATCGTACCCCAACTCTTCAAAATAACTTACCAAGGATGGTTGTTTTTTATCAAAGTATTTCTTATAGGCAATTACTCCGCCTTTTAGGTTCTTAACATTATATCCCGTCAACATTTCAAACTCTGTGTTTGCCGTTCCACCGCCAAAAATATTTACACCAATTGTTCCTCCACCATAACGCTCAATCAATTTATTATACTCTAGCATTGGGTCTTGACTGAAAGTAACCTGATCACTTAAGTTATTAACATCCCATAAAGCCTCACTCATAATTACGATTACATTCGGCCTTACGATTGAAGTTGAAACCTGCGATGTATCCTCCTTTAATAGCTCATTATAAGCATTCATTACCTTCTGTTTGGTAAATACGTTACTACTAGGAACTGTTTGTTCCATAAACGCAAGGAAAACACCATGCTTATATAAAACAGTTTCTCGAGGTGAACTTACATATGTTTTGTAGTCTCCCCAATAGTTCGCTTTTGCATAAGGTGAAAAATGCTCCTTATATAACCACACTAGAAGCGTACAATAACATCCAAATACCACTAAACGTATTATCAGTGGTAATAATTTATTTTTCTTTTGTTCCTTTTCCTGCTTTTCGTCATTCTTATCTTTACGTTCTTTTTTCCACAGGATAAAGCATACTAATAACAAAAATGCTCCTGCAATAACGGATTTCAAAGGAATAAAAATAGGTACTGATTTAAATGCCGTCCCCCACTCATTCATGATAAACATATCTGCCGGTATAATGAATTCGTGTCGATACTGATATTTTAAATAATTGGCAGTTCCAAAACCGACGCAAAATGCACTCAGCAAAAACGTTGGTATTAAATGCCTTCTAAATAGCAGAAACAAAAACAAATATGCCATACACCAAATGAGTAATGATAATTCAGCATATTTTGTAAAAAACTTCAGCCAGTCAACTATTTGTGCAAACTCCCTGTATGCCAAAAAATCAAATAGAACAAGAAATATACTATTCATAATTAGGACATACAAAACTCCGCCAACAAATGATCCTTTTTTTCTTGGTTGCTCTTTTTTCTTAAATTTATTTATTGTGTTCATTTTCTCTTCCAATTCTAGTCATTCTTCTGTCTTGTTTACAATGATCTTTGTCTTACAATTTCATAAGCGAGAACTCCAGTTGCTACCGAGGCATTTAATGATTCAATCTCCCCCATAACCGGAATGGATGCAATATAGTCGCAATTTTCCTTAACTAATCGCCCAACTCCCTCTCCTTCATTGCCAATAATAAGCCCAATCGGTCCCTTCAGATTAAGCTTATACATACTTTCACCTTCCATATCTGCACAAACAAACCAAAGTCCACTCTTTTTAAGTTCTTCCATTGTTTTGACCAAATTGGTCACTTTGGCAACCGGTGTAAAATTGATTGCTCCGGCTGATGTTCTTGCAACAGTAGGTGTCAGACCAACTGCACGATTCTTAGGAATAATAATTCCATGCGCACCCGCTAGATTTGCTGTTCTAATAATTGCACCTAGATTATGTGGGTCTTCAATATTATCTAGTAGAATAATAAATGGATCCTCATTCTTTTTCTTGGCAATTTCTAGAATATCTTCCACTTGCGCATAATCATAGGCAGCTGCATAGGCGATTACTCCTTGATGATGCTTTGTTGCTGACATTTGATCCAGCCTTGTTTTATCTACAAAACGTACAATTGTATTTTGTTTTTTTGCTTCTCTTTTAATGGTCATAATTGGACCATCCTGACAACCATCTAAAATAAAAATACGATCGATTGTTTTTTGTGAACGAAATGCTTCAATTACGGCATTTCTACCTTCTATAGTATATTCTTCGTACATCTCATTTCCCATCCTTCATCCATTCTGTAAAGAATTCATCCTTTAATCCTTCATCAATTAGCTCTAATAATCGTTCATAACGCTCCTGCAAATAAAGATATCCGATGAGTGCTTCAAACCCCGTTGCTCTTTTGTAATCTGATAGCGACGCATTTTTTGCTGATGATGCAGATTTTGCATTTCGACCACGCTTATATATTTGTATTTCTTCCTCACTAAGTTGTTCCATAATCACATTCATAATTCTTGCCTGAGAAGGCGCTTTAACAATTCTCGAAGTATATTTATGTAATTGATTAGCAGAAGTATTGGCGTTACATACCACAATGGAACGAATAACCAAATCAAAGATACTATCACCAATAAACGCTAATGTAAGTGGTGAATACGTGTTAATGTCCTTCATTTCAAGGCAAAACACTCCTTTAATACGTTGTAAGATACTTATGCTCTCTTCCATTTTACACCTTCTCTCGTATCTTCGAGAATAATGTTCTTTTCTAATAACAAGTTCCTGATCTCATCCGCTTTTGCAAAATCTCTATCTTTTCTTGCCTGCTGTCTCTGCTCTATCATTCGTTCGATTTCGTCATCCAAAATTTCTTTTTCTTTGACCGTAATAATTCCACAAACATCACACATTGTTTGAATATTTTTCAACATATAGTTTAATACTTCCAATGATTTTGTACTGCTACTATTATAAGTATTTGCAAATTTTACAAGTTCAAAAATTGCTGCAATCGCATCTGCCGTATTGAAATCATCTTCCATTGCATTCTCATATTTTGCAACATACCCTTCAATCATCTCATACGCTTCTTTTTCAGAACTCATTACGCCTGCTAAATCACTTGTCTTTTCCATTGTTTGAATAGAATCAATCAGCTTATCAACACAAGTCAAAATACGTTCTAGTCCGCTCTTTGCTGCTTCCATTAAATCCTGACTGAAATTTAAAGGACTTCTATAATGGGCTGATAACATGAAGAATCGAAGAACTTGTAAGTCATACTCTGCGCTAATATCACGAACTGTAAAGAAATTTCCTAACGACTTACTCATTTTTCTATTATCAATATTTAGAAATGCATTATGCATCCAATATCTCGCAAATTGCTTTCCATTTGCTGCTTCAGATTGGGCAATCTCATTCTCATGATGTGGAAAAACCAAATCTTCTCCGCCTGCATGAATATCAATTTCATCACCAAGATAGCGCTTACTCATTACTGAACATTCAATATGCCAACCTGGTCTTCCCTTACTCCATGGGGATTCCCAAAAAGGTTCTCCATCTTTTTTAGGTTTCCATAAAACAAAATCCATCGGGTCTTCTTTTTGATCTTGCCCTGTAACAAGAAGTGAGCGGTTTCCACCCTGCAAATCATCCAAATTCTTGTGGGATAATTTGCCATACTCATGAAAGCTCTTGGTTCTAAAATAAACGGTTCCATCTTTTGCCACATATGCATGATTCCTGTGGATCAAATCACTAATCATCTCAAGCATTCCGTCTATTTCCCCAGTCGCTAAAGGATGTGTAGTCGCTGGCAATACATTTAAGGCCTTCATGTCCGCTTTGCACTCTTTAATATATCGTTCTGATATAATTTGCGCCTCAACGCCCTCTGCAATTGCAGCTTTAATGATTTTATCATCAATATCTGTGAAATTTGATACGTAATTAACTTCTAACCCTTTATATTCCATATATCTTCTCACAGTATCAAATACAATCATTGGTCTTGCATTTCCAATATGTATCAAGTTATATACGGTAGGACCACAAACATACATCCTCACTTTTCCTTCTTCAATAGGTACAAATTCTTCCTTTTTCTTAGAAAGTGTATTATATATTTTCATACTACTCCTCCATCTCATTCATTTTTCGTCTTAATAATCTTAATTCTTCTTCTAACGAAATCATATGATTTGTTAAATTCACATTGGCAACTCGTAAACTACAAATATCTTGTGCTACCGGGTCAGGTAAATCACATTGATTTAAATCATCCTGTGGCAATGATATATTATTTCGCTTTACAACTCTTCCAGGAACTCCAACAACCGTAGAGTTAGGTGGAACTTCTTCTAAAACAACACTTCCAGCCCCAATTTTTGAATTATCCCCAATTGTAAACGATCCAAGTACTTTCGCTCCAGCACAAACCATTACATTGTTTCCAATCGTCGGATGTCTTTTCCCATGTTCTTTACCAGTTCCACCCAATGTAACGCCTTGATACAAGGTTACATTGTCGCCGATGATTGTTGTTTCACCAATAATAACTCCATTTCCATGATCAATGAAAAATCCTTTTCCAATTTGTGCTCCTGGGTGAATCTCGATTCCGGTCTTTCTCGATCCCCTTTGAGACACCCATCTTGCCCAAAAAAACCTTTTTTTCTGATACAGTAGATGTGCAACTCTATAATGCAGCATTACGATAAAGCTAGGATACAAAAAAACTTCCATCGTTGTATGGATGGCCGGATCTCGTTCTTTGATTACTTTCACTTCTTCTCTAATTCGCCTTATCATTCCCATGTCATCACAACTCTTTCTACAATAAAAAAAAGCCTCTATAATAAGAGACGATTATATCGCTGTTCCACTCTATACCAAATGCATATACCTTTAACGCAGGTCTACGTACATTGCTAAAGGTTACAACGAATTTCCTCTCACACTGTCAGCTCACGAACGCACTTCTATAATCACTTGGCTAAAAACACTTTCAGCAATCTGTGTTTTCTCTCTGGAACCAGTCTATTATATACTCTTTTCGATCAATGCCTTTTCCTATTCAATAGAATAATCAAAAAAACCTTGTTTTGTCAATAGATATCATACAATCTCATTGATAAACACCTTTTGAAGTTTAATAATACCATCAAATCTATCATCCTGTAATCTTCCAAATAAGACCCTCAGTAAATCTTCTTGTGCAATCTTAATGATCTCTTTTGAAAGATTCTTAATCTCTGCACTATTATAACGCTTTACAGTACTCTTTTCATCTGATATTTCCCACAAAAAAGTACCTTGATTTTGACATATTATTGTATCTTCTACTTGTAGAATCATCTGAATCGCTTTCTCGCTTCTAAATAATTCGAGAAACGTTTCTAGACAAACAATTCTTGCCATAATAATCGGCTTTGTTGCTTCGTCCTTATAAAATAGATGGTTCATTAACTCTTCTTCGTAATCAGGAACAAATAGTAATTCCTGAACAAAATCATCTTCTTCTGAATACGAAAAATATGCTACCCACTCCCCATTTTTTTCGACTATGTATAAATCTCCATTCTGTGATTTTATTTCTTTCTGTAAGCGTTTAAAATATGCTTCTGTACGTGTAAGGAAGCATTGGTTATCTCTTCTCAAACAGTTTGATGCAAAAACGGATACTGTTTCCAATTCCAATTCATCACAAACTCTTATATGAAAGGTATTTTCTTTTTCTTTCGCAAGCCTATAATTGATACGTTCATAGATAAATGAAAAGCCATATGGTTCATAAATTTCCTTGGCAGCTGGCATCAAGAATGTAAATGCTTCTTGTTTCTCATATAGTTCCTCTAATCCCCTTCTCAATACAGCGTCCATGTATCCTAATTTCCGCTTATTTGTTACAGTTGCAACACCCACAATGTAATGAAGTAATGCTTCTTTCCACTCTCTATTATTGCCCACAAGAATACTTGCACTATAGGGATTTAGATGAATCATTGATTCACATCTTTCACCATTCGTTATTACAAACTGAATGTTATATTTTGCAATTTCATTATAATAATAACTAACAAAAGCTTGACTATCCTGATCAAATACAGTCTCCCAAAGTATTCTGGTTTCATCATAATTTTTCGCTACCGTTACATGATTCATTTGTCTATTATCCTCAACCCATGTTTTCATCTTTTTTCGCCATCCTATTTTTTACAACACCCGCTACAGGAATCACAATTTGTTTGTTCATATTGATCATATTGAACAAATTCTAAATTTGACGGGCACGTGAGTAGACAGATTGCCTGCGCGCTAATACCTTCTTTCATCCCCGTAAATCCTAGCCCTTCCTCCGTTGTCGCTTTTACATTAATCTGGGAAAGAGATAGTTCTAACACATCGGCAATATTTTTTCTCATTTCGTCTATGAAAGGTCTCATCTTTGGCTCTTGCGCAATAATTGTTGCATCGATATTTTCAATCAATAAATTTTCTTTTAACAACTGTTCTCGAACCCGTTCTAACAAAACCAGACTTGAGATATCCTTAAATTCTTTTACGGTATCTGGAAATAGTTTTCCAATGTCACCCAACGCTGCTGCGCCTAATAGTGCATCCATAATTGCATGTACCAATACATCTGCATCCGAATGTCCAAGCAATCCTTTTTCATGCGGAATTGTAACTCCACCTAAAATCAATTTTCTATTTTCAACTAATTTATGGACATCATATCCCATTCCTATTCTCATTCATCTAATTCCTCTCAACTTATTCTAATCTATCCTATTATATATCATTCTAAATTACCTCGCATTAAAATAGTAGCTTTTTCATTTTTTTTATTGAAAACTATTGACACAATATGGGGTGAAATTGTATACTAGCAAAGCGGGTTGAAAGTCAACCTACCCAGGGATCATAGCTCAGCTGGGAGAGCACCTGCCTTACAAGCAGGGGGTCACAGGTTCGAGCCCTGTTGGTCCCATTATGGCGAGATAGCTCAGTTGGCTAGAGCACACGGTTCATACCCGTGGTGTCGGGGGTTCAAATCCCTTTCTCGCTACT
>CAZWNX010000016.1:14081-35054 GCA_964635395.1 uncultured Lachnospiraceae bacterium | reverse complement strand
TAAGTGCATAGTTCCACAGGAACTGTAAATATAAGGCTGTGGTAACCTATTCATAAGTAGACCTTTTTGACGCCATTGGTACTTGGCGTGCAGGGAATCGTAGATTCACTGGACGCTTATGTACCACTATGGTGGCAAACGAGTGCGAACGCGTCTACGCTGAATAGGTTACCACAGCCTGAAAAATGCCATCATGCTGAATCTATTTACTTAAATCATATGTATTTTGTATTGACAGAAACCAAAAATAAAGATATGATTAGTAATCATATAAAACAAGTAGGAAAAGTAAGAAAAGAGAATGTGAGGACGAATTATGGGAGAAAAAGTATCAATATCAAAAAGAAATCTAAAATTTGAAACACTCCAACTTCATGTTGGACAGGAATCACCAGATCCAGCAACGGACGCACGAGCAGTACCAATCTATCAGACAACATCCTATGTATTTCGTGATTGTGATCATGCAGCAGCACGCTTTGGATTAGCGGATGCAGGAAATATATATGGGAGACTTACCAACCCAACGCAGGATGTTTTTGAAAGACGAATTGCGGCATTAGAGGGTGGTGTTGCTGCTTTAGCAGTAGCTTCAGGAGCTGCAGCCATTGCATATACGATTCAGAATCTGGCAAAGGCAGACGAGCATATTGTGGCAGCAAAAAATATTTACGGTGGAACCTATAATTTACTTGCTAATACATTACCTGAATATGGAATTAAGACTACTTTTGTGGACCCATTCAATGAAGAGGAACTCGTACTGGCAATTCAGGCAAATACAAAAGCCATTTTTATTGAAAGTTTTGGAAATCCACATTCAGACGTTGTAGATATTGAAAAAATTGCTCAAATAGCACATAATAATAAAATACCACTTGTTGTGGATAATACATTTGGGACACCGTACCTCATTCGACCAATTGAGTTTGGTGCAGACATTGTGGTTCACTCAGCGACTAAGTTTATTGGTGGACATGGCACGGCAATTGGTGGTGTAATTATTGATAGTGGAAACTTTGATTGGGAAGCATCTGGAAAGTTTGATTCATTAACCAAACCAAATCCAAGCTACCATGGACTAAGTTTTACAAAGGCAGTTGGGAAAGCAGCATTTGTTGTAAAAATCAGAGCTATTTTATTAAGAGATACAGGTGCGGCCGTTTCACCATTTCATGCGTTTTTGTTTTTGCAAGGTCTAGAGACACTCTCATTACGTGTTGAACGCCATGTGGAAAACGCCAAAAAGGTGATTGCATTTTTAGATCAACATGATCAGGTTGTAAGGGTGAATCATCCAAGTGTTTCAAAAGATCCCATTAAAAAAGCATTATACAATAAGTATTTTCCAAAAGGTGGCGGGTCTATTTTTACATTTGAAATTCTTGGGGACGAACGAAAAGCAAAGCAGTTTATTGACCAATTAGAATTATTTTCTTTACTGGCAAATGTTGCAGATGTTAAATCTTTAGTGATTCATCCAGCATCGACAACACATTCACAGTTATCAAAAGAGGAGCAAAATGATCAAGGGATTTTTGAAAACACGATTCGTTTATCCATTGGTATTGAAAATATTGAAGACATTCTTCAAGACTTGGATGAAGCATTTAAGGCAGTCCAATAACAAAAAACATTGGCCACCTAAAATCATTCAATTAAGGCGTGCAAAGCTAACACTCAATCCTAGAACAATGGAAAACTTGAAAGGACAAAACAATGAAAATATCTACAAAAGGGCGATATGCGTTAAGACTCATGCTGGATTTGGCATTATATTCGAGTGGTGATGTTGTTCGGGTGAAAGACATCTCAGTGAGACAGGGTATTTCGGATAAATATTTGGAACAAATTATTTCTATTTTAAATAAAGCTGGGTATGTTAAAAGTGTGCGTGGACCACAAGGAGGATATCGCCTAGCAAAAAGTCCAAACGAGTATACTGTGGGTATGATTTTGAGATTGACAGAAGGTAGTTTGGCACCAGTAGCTTGTATGGATGGAGATTTTAATGAATGCAATCGTAAAGAAGAATGTGCGACCTTGGTTGTGTGGGAGCGATTAGGGAAAGCCATTAATGATGTTGTTGATTCGGTTACATTAGAGGATTTAGTAAATTGGGAAAAAACAAAAATGGGCGATTTTTCAATTTGACGAAAGAGGTACTGTGAGAATTATATGAATATGATTGATAATAATGAATTGGAACAGGAAATACTGAGGTTAAAAAAGGATAAAAAGATTGCAATATTAGCGCATTATTATGTGGATGGAGAGGTTCAAAAAATTGCAGATCTCGTAGGTGATTCTTACTTCTTAAGTAAGAAAGCAATAGAAACTCCGGAGGAAACGATCTTATTTTGTGGTGTTAAATTTATGGGCGAGAGTGCAAAACTTTTAAATCCTCACAAAAAGGTGGTTATGGCAGATGACTTTGCCGACTGCCCCATGGCGCATATGATTGACGAAGAGAAGATTTTGGAAGTACGAAATGATAATCCGGATGTTGCAGTAGTTTGTTATGTTAACTCGACAGCTGAGATAAAAAGTTTATCGGATGTTTGTGTAACATCATCCAATGCAATTAATGTCATTCGTAAACTTCCAAACAAAACAATTTTCTTTATTCCAGATAATCAGCTAGGACAGTTTGTGGCAAGTAAAATACCAGAAAAGAAATTTATTTTTCATGATGGATTTTGCCATGTACATACAAGTATTCATCTGGGTGAATTATTAGTTGCAAAGGAAAAATATCCAAATGCAGTTGTTTTGACCCATCCGGAGTGCAAACTGGATGTGATTGAACAGTCTGACTTTGTGGGTTCAACATCCCAAATACTTGATTATGCAAAGGAAAGTAAGGCAAAAGAGTTTATCATATGCACGGAGATGGGAATTTTTTATGAGCTATCTTTAGAAAATCCAGAGAAACGGTTTTTCTCTGTGGGTCACCGTCAGTTTTGCCCGAATATGAAAAGAGTTACGCTTGAAAAGGTTAGAAATAAGTTGTTAAACATGGAACCGCAGATTCAACTGGATGCTCAGATTATGGAGGCAGCAGTTAAGCCACTTACTAGAATGCTTGAACTTGCCTAACAAAAGCAAATATGATAACATGAAATGATTATACCCATTTTATGTTATCATTTTTATGCGTAGTGCCAAGTAGTTTGGTTACAAACAATCTTGATGTTAGAAAGGTTTGGATTATAAAATTATGATGTGGAAAAAGCTTACCATTAAAACAACAACTGAAGCAGAAGATATACTCATCGCATCTTTGTACGAAGTGGGATTGCAAGGGGCTCAAATAGAAGATAATGTTCCATTGACGGCACTTGAAAAAGAGCAAATGTTTGTAGATATTTTACTTCCGGTTCAAGATGATGATGGGGTTGCCTATCTTCACTTTTTTGTAGAGGAAGATCCACAGACGGGGATGCTAGTAAGCGAGGAGTTTGGAGAGATAACGATTGATGAATTAATTTCACGCATTGATCAAAAATTAGATGAAGTGAGAGAATTTATTGATATTGGTGACGGGGATATCACACTTTCAAGCACGGAAGATAAAGATTGGATCAATAATTGGAAAGAGTTTTTTCATCAATTCCATGTGGACGATTTATTAATTGTTCCATCTTGGGAAGAAGTGAAAGAGGAAGACCAAAACAAGAAAGTATTGCATATTGATCCGGGAACAGCTTTTGGAACGGGAATGCACGAAACAACACAGTTATGTATTCGTCAAATCAAACAGTATGTAAGTTCTGAAACAAACCTTTTGGATGTTGGGACGGGAAGTGGTATTTTATCTATTGTGGCATTGATGTATGGGGCAAAAAGTGCACTGGGTACGGATTTGGATCCATGTGCAGAAGGCGCTGTTGCCGAGAATATGGAAGCAAATCACATTTCGCAAGATAAGTTCACAATGTTTATCGGAAATATTATTACAGAGCATAGTGCTTTAGAAAAAGTTGGGTTTGAAAAGTATGAGATGGTAGTTGCCAATATATTAGCGGAAGTATTAGTTGAATTAACACCGGTGGTGTATAAGTGTTTAAAGCCAGGAGGAGTTTATATCACATCTGGAATTATAGACGACAAGGAAGAAACCGTTGTCAGAGCGATTGAAAAGGCAGGACTTGAAGTGCTTGAAGTGAATTATCAAGGTGAGTGGGTTAGTGTAACGGCTCAAAAACCTGCGAAGTAGAGAGGAAAACGTATGTTTCAGTTTTTTGTAAAACCGGAGCAGATTGTCGAAAACAAAATCCTAATAACGGGTAAAGACGTGCAGCATATTGCTCATGTACTTCGCATGAAAAAGGGAGATGAAATCGCAGTCTTCAATGGAGTGGATGAAAAGGAATATCACTGTTTAATAGGCGAAATTGAAAGTGAACAGATTATCTGTGACTTATGTTTTGTAAAAGAGATTAGCAATGAATCGTCTAATAAAATCTATTTGTTTCAGGGTCTTCCAAAGAATGACAAAATGGAATTGATTATACAAAAAGCAGTTGAATTAGGTGTTTATGAAGTGATTCCAGTGGCAATGAAAAGATGCGTTGTGAAATTAGATGATAAGAAATCAAATGCAAAAGTAGTCAGATGGCAAGGAATCTGTGAAGCGGCTGCGAAACAAAGCAAGCGGGGAATTATTCCAAATATTCATGAAGTACTCTCATTTGAAAAAGCAATCGAGTATGCAAAACAACTAGATCATGTGCTATTACCATATGAACTAGCGAAAGACCAGGGAATCTGTGAAACAAAGCGAATCTTTAGAACCATTCAAGAAAATGATTCGATTGGGATTTTTATAGGTCCTGAAGGGGGATTTGATCAAGTGGAAGTGGAACTTTCACGGGCGATTGGAGTGCAGCTCATTTCTTTGGGAAAGAGAATTTTACGAACAGAGACAGCAGGTTTGACAGTGTTATCGTTTTTAATGTATGAACTAGAAACATAATAAAATCACTTTAGAAAGAGTAGTAAATGAATAAACCAATAATTGAAAAACCGGAAATCTATTTAGATAATGCGGCAACAACCAAGGCACTTGAAGAAGTTGTCAAAATCGTAAGCCGTGTGATGTTAGTGGATTATGCCAATCCTTCTAGTCTTCATAGAAAGGGAATGGAAAGTGAGTATTACGTTAAGGAAGCAAGAACAGTATTTGCAAAACTTTTAAAGGTACTCGATAAAGAAATTTTTTTTACAAGTGGTGGTACGGAATCGGATAACTGGGCGATTATTGGTGCTGCTTTAGCAAATCAAAGAAGAGGGATGCATATAATTACTAGTAAAATTGAGCATCCAGCAGTATTAGAAGCGTTTGAGGTATTGGCACAAAAAGGGTTTCAAGTGACGTATTTAGACTGCGACAAGCAGGGTCTTATTTCTATGAGTCAGCTCAGGGAAAGTTTGACGGATGATACGATTCTTGTTTCGATGATGGCCGTAAACAATGAAGTGGGGACGATACAACCGATTTTAGAAGCCGGTAAAATCATTAAATCATATTCAAAAGAAATTTTGTTTCATGTTGATGCAGTTCAAGGATTTGCAAAAGTACCAATTTATCCAAAACAATGCGAAATTGACCTGTTATCTGTTAGTGCCCATAAAATCCATGGACCTAAGGGAGTGGGACTCTTGTATATTCGAGATAGGGTCAAAATCCACCCACTGATTGTTGGAGGTGGGCAGCAAAGAGGATATCGATCTGGAACCGATAATGTAAGCGGAATCGCAGGATTTATGGTAGCGGCGAAGATCGCTTATGAATCGATGCAGGATAACTCTAAACGCATACAAGAAATGAAACAGTATTTTGTCTCTGAATTATCTAAAATAGAGGGTGTAACTCTAAATGGAAAGTTAGATGAACAAGGGATTGCCTATATTGTAAGTGCTTCTTTTGCAGGAGTAAAAAGTGAAGTGCTACTTCACGCATTAGAAGATCAGGGAATCTATGTTTCTTCTGGAAGTGCATGTGCATCGAATAAGCCATCCCTTAGTGGAACATTGAGGGCGATGGGGGTAGATAAGAACCTACTTGATAGCACAATCCGTTTTAGTTTTTCAAAGTTTACAACAACACAGGAATTGGATATTACGATTTGTCAGTTGCAGTCCATTTTATCGATTCTTAGAAAATATTCAAAAAAATAAGCGATTTGAGTTTTGGAAAGGTATGGTTATTGATATGTTTCGTACATTTTTAATTAAGTATGCAGAAATTGGAGTAAAGGGAAAGAATCGTTATTTGTTTGAAGATGCTTTGGTTGGACGGATTCGTCATGCCCTTAAAAAAATAGATGGGGATTATAAGGTTCGCAAGGTTCAGGGCAGAATTTTTGTGGATACGCTCTCGGATTATGATTATGATGAGTTAATAAAGACCTTGCAGAAAGTATTTGGGATTTCCGGAATTTGTCCAGTTCTTGTTGTTGAAGATTTGGGTTTTGAGGATTTAGGGAAACAAGTTTGTGATTTTATGGAAGCAAATCAGCTTGACCAGCAAATTACATTTAAAGTATGTGCAAGGCGTGCAAGAAAAAATTATCCACTTGATTCAATGGAGTTAAATCGCGAATTGGGTGGGATTATCCTAAATAAGTTTCCGCAGATGAAAGTCGATGTACACAATCCAAAGGTAGAATTAACGGTTGAAATTAGAGAACAGATCTATCTCTACGCAACGATTATTAAGGGACCGGGTGGGATGCCAGTAGGAACCAATGGAAAAGCAATGTTGCTTCTTTCGGGAGGTATCGATTCACCAGTTGCGGGTTATATGATTAGTAAAAGAGGCGTGAAGATTGATAGTGTATATTTTCATGCGCCACCTTATACAAGTGAACGGGCCAAACAAAAAGTAGTTGATCTTGCGACTATTGTCAGTGACTATTCTGGACCAATGAAACTTCATGTTATTAATTTTACAGAAATTCAAATGTATATCTATGAAAAATGTCCACATGATGAACTTACGATTATTATGCGCAGATATATGATGCGAATCGCACAGACGATAGCTAAAGAAACGAATTGTTTGGGTCTGATTACAGGAGAAAGTATTGGACAAGTAGCTTCTCAAACAATGCAGAGCCTATATGCAACAGACGATGTATGCGAGATGCCTGTTTATCGTCCGCTAATTGGTTTTGATAAGCAGGATATTGTAACGATTTCTGAAAATATCAATACTTATGAAACGTCGATTTTGCCGTTTGAAGATTGCTGTACGGTATTTGTTGCAAAACATCCGGTTACAAAACCAAATATCAATGTAATCAGGGGACACGAGAAGAACTTAGATGATCAGATTGATGAAATGGTTGAGAGAGCCCTTCAAACTAGAGAAATCATGGATATTGGATAATGAAATTTGCAAAAAAAGAGCAAGGCCAAAAGCCTTGCTCCACAAAATCATTGGTACAATTATGCAAATTATACGATGTAAGCTTTTAAGACATTCATAATATCTTCTGCATCACCTTCTGCATGAATGTTTAAATCGATTGGCTTTGAAAGATCCAAACTAAAGATTCCCATGATAGATTTTGCATCGATTACATATCTTCCAGAAACTAAGTCGAAGTCATAATCAAATTTTGTAATATCATTAACGAATGATTTTACTTTGTCAATTGAATTTAATGAAATTTGTACTGTTTTCATTTGAATTACCTCCTTTATTGTCTATACCTTCTGCTCTTATACTAAAGGTTTGAATGTCAAAAGTCAATAAGAAAACATTACAAAAAAAGAAAGGAATAATATGAAAAGTGTAGCATTACATAACCTTGGGTGTAAGGTAAATGCTTATGAAATAGACGTTATGCAACAATTACTACAAGAAAATGGATATGAAATTGTAGCATTTGATAAAAAAGCAGATATTTATATTGTGAATACTTGTACTGTAACAAACATTGCAGATCGAAAAAGTCGCCAAATGCTTCATAAGGCAAAAAAGCAAAATCCAAAAGGAATTGTTGTAGCAACGGGATGCTACGTTCAAGTTGAAGAAGATCATGGAACACAGGATGTAGCTGTTGATCTTGTAATTGGAAATAATAAGAAAAATGAAATCATTCAGATTCTAAATGAATTTATACAACAGCGCGAATCGCAGGAATGTGTTAGTAAAACCCTTGATGAGGCGACCATTATTGACTTGGAAAATGAGCAAGCGTTTGAATCCATGTTTCTAAAGTCGGTCAATGATCATACTCGCGCATACATCAAAATTCAAGATGGGTGTAATCAATTCTGCAGTTATTGTATTATTCCATACGCAAGAGGACGAGTGCGATCTAGAAATGAAGAAGAAATCATTGATGAAATCACTAGAATTGCAGAGAATGGATGTAAAGAAGTTGTTTTGACAGGTATACATATTGCTTCTTATGGAGTTGAGCGAAATCAAGAAGATGCCTTTATTAAACTACTTCAAAGAATCAATATAATTGATGGTATCGAAAGGATTCGTCTTGGATCCTTAGAACCAAGACTGATTACAGATGCGTTTGTCAGCGAGTTGCTTGCACTTAAAAAAGTGTGCCACCATTTTCATCTATCGTTACAAAGCGGTTGTGATGAAGTACTTGTAAGAATGAACCGCAAATATAGCACGGGTGATTTTTTGAAAAGTGTTAAAATTTTAAAAAAGGCATTTGCAGATGTTGCGATTACAACGGATATTATAGTTGGCTTTCCGGGAGAGTCAGCACAGGAGTTTGAAAAGACACTGGAATTTGTTGAGAGCGTTGAGTTTGCAAATATTCATGTTTTTCCCTATTCAAAAAGAAAAGGAACGGTTGCTGCTACTATGAAACAGCAGGTTCCACCTGAAATTGCAAAAGAAAGAAGTTTAATCTTGAGTCAGAAAGCAGAACACTTAACAGATCGTTTTATGGAGCGTCAGATGGGACAAAAGGTTGATGTTTTATTTGAGGAATTTCATGAACGAAGTGGTGTCAAAGGTTATATTGGATATACGGGAAACTATTTGAAAGTTTTTTGTGAGACATCTGAAAATTTGGAGAATTGCATTTGTTCAGGAAAAATCAACAAAAACTTAGGGGATGGGTTGTTGAATTTTTCGATTAAATAGGGTACAATGATTACAAAATAGGGTAAGAGGATGTGATGATATGCAAGATATGGGGAACACACAATACTTTAAAGTAGATATTGAGCCAGAAACAGGTGTTAAAGTAATACTCTCAACAGTATATGAAGCACTATTGGAAAAAGGATATAACCCAGTGAATCAAATCGTAGGTTATATTATGTCAGGTGACCCTACTTATATTACCAGCCATAAAAATGCCAGATCCTTAATTATGAAGGTTGAGCGGGATGAATTAGTGGAAGAAATGTTACGTGAATATATAAAAGCAAATAAGTGGACATAAGAATTCCACTTTATGAAGGTTGAAAATAGAAGGGAATAAATCATATGCGTGTCATGGGTTTGGATGTGGGATCAAAAACAGTAGGAGTTGCCATTAGTGATGCGTTGCTTATGACGGCACAGCCAATAGAGATTATACGAAGAAAAGAAGAAACTAAACTTAGACAGACGATGGCACGTATTGAGGAGTTAATTGTTGAATATCAAGTTGATAAAATTGTAATCGGTTTACCCAAAAATATGAATGATACACAGGGGGACCGTGTTGACAAAACCAAAGAGTTTGCAGAAATGCTGTATAAAAGAACTAGCTTAGAACAAGTTTTTTGGGATGAAAGACTAACAACTGTATCCGCTGACAAGGTTATGATAGAAGCCAATATTAGGCGAGAAAATCGTGGTCAATATAGGGATAGTATTGCTGCAGTATTTATTCTTCAAGGATATTTAGATTATTTATCAAATCAAAAGGCAACAGTAAACGAAGACTAGTATCACTACTTTTGAAAGGTTATGGATTAGCGAATTGGACAAAATAGAGTTTTATATAGAAGGTCAAAAAGAACCAGTGCAGTTCTATGTTGTAGAACAGACAAGACTTGCTGGAGTAAACTACCTGCTTGTTACGGAAGAAGAAACCGGTGACTCGGAGGCTTTGATTTTGAAGGAAGTATCAACGGATCAATCGAATGAAGGTGTTTTTGAGATTGTTAGTGATGATGCTGAATTAGATGGTGTTGTGAAAGTGTTTGAAGCACTTTTAGAAGATGTCTCTTTTGAAAGTGATGAGATATAGCGTACAGGAAGGTACGGTAATGGTGTTTACAAAAGAAGTGTTTGAAAAAACTTTAAAAGCGAATGGAATGAAGTTGACAAACCAAAGACTATTGGTTTATCAGGTTCTTTCTTCATGCCCTGGAAAGCACCTAACCGCGGAAGAAATATATGAATGTGTAAAAGCAGACTATCCAGATATAGGATTAGCAACTGTTTACAGAACAATACAATTACTGTTAGAACTTAATTTAATTGATTGGGTGAATTTTGACGATGGGTTTATTCGTTATGAAATTGGAAGTGATCTTTCGAATGACCAAAAACATCATCATCATCACTTAATATGCCAAAAATGTCAAAAGGTACTATCCTTCGAAGACGACTTGTTGGATGAACTAGAGAAGAATATTTATCAAAAGACTGGATTTAGTGTAGTAAATCATAAGGTTAAGCTCTACGGGATATGCAAAGAATGTGGAGGAAAACTGAATTGAGCAAAAACGAAAAAAATCATGCTTCAAGACTGAAAATCATACCTTTAGGGGGTCTTGAGCAGATTGGGTTAAACATTACTGCCTTCGAATATGAAGACAGTATTATTGTGGTGGATTGTGGATTGTCATTTCCAGCAAATGACATGCTTGGAATTGATCTTGTAATACCGGATGTAACTTATTTGAAAGATAATATTGAGAAGGTTAAGGGAATACTCATTACGCATGGGCACGAAGATCATATTGGCGCCTTACCCTATGTATTAAAGGATTTGCCATTGCCATTATATGCAACAAAGTTAACGATGGGAATCATTGAAAAGAAATTGAAAGAGCGTGGTCTTGAAAAAGCATGTAAGAAAAAAGTTGTAAAATTCGGACAGCATATTAATCTTGGAAATTTCAGAGTGGAATTTATAAAAACGAACCATAGCATTGCTGATGCAGCAGCATTAGCAATTTACTCTCCGGTGGGAATTGTGGTTCATACAGGCGATTTTAAGGTGGATTATACACCTGTATTTGGTGATGCAATTGATTTACAAAGATTCGCAGAGATTGGTAAAAAGGGAGTACTTGCATTAATGTGCGACAGTACAAACGCGGAAAGACCGGGTTTTACTCAATCTGAAAAAACCGTGGGTGTTGCATTTGATTCAATTTTTTCGGAGCATTTATCAACAAGGATACTTGTAGCAACATTTGCTTCAAACGTAGACCGAGTACAGCAGGTGATTAATTCTGCGCATAAATTTGGGCGAAAAGTAGTGGTTGAAGGCAGAAGTATGGTGAATATTATTGATACAGCTTCAACGCTTGGATACCTGAAAATACCTGAAAACACATTGATTGATGTTGAGCAATTGAAAGACTACCCGGATGAAAAGACCGTCATTATTACAACGGGAAGCCAAGGGGAAAGTATGGCGGCGCTTAGCAGAATGGCTTTTGGCATGCACCGAAAAGTTACGATTGGTCCAAAGGATACGATTATCTTTTCATCGAATCCAATACCGGGAAATGAGAAGGCTGTTTCCAAAATCATTAATGAATTATATGCAAAAGGTGCAGATGTTATATTTCAAGATGCACATGTATCAGGGCATGCTTGCAAAGAAGAAATTAAACTAATCTATAATTTAGTGCAGCCAAAGTATGCAATTCCAGTCCATGGAGAATATCGCCATTTGAAGGCCCAGGCATCTTTGGCAAAAGAACTTGGAATGACGTCTGATAATATTTTTATTTTATCTTCAGGAGACGTGTTAGAAGTAGACGATGAGTCTGCAAAAGTGACTGGAAAAGTTCCGAGTGGATATGTTTATGTGGATGGAATTGGAGTTGGAGACGTTGGAACAAAGGTGCTAGGCGAACGTCAGCATTTGGCAGATGATGGAATTTTCATTATTGCACTAACGATGGATTCTTATACAAACGAAGTGCTTGCAGGACCTGAAATTGTTACAAAGGGGTTTGTCTATGTAAAGGAATCGGATGTGTTGATGGACGAAGCAAAAGCAGTAATTGAATCCGCATTAAGACGATGCTTATCAAAACAGGTTAGAGATTGGAATAAAATCAAAAATGTGATGAAGGATGCGGCATCCGACTATTTGTGGAAAAAAACAAAACGCAAACCAATGATTGTTCCAATTATTATGGAAATAAGTGAGTAGTTTGAGCAATGAATGATAAGAAGGTGTATTTATGTTGGAGATAAAGAAAAGTTTTGATGAATTTGTGAAAACGGTTAAAGACTCACAAACTGCTATTGAGTATGAGAAACAAAAAGAAATAATTAATAGCAATCCAGAGTTAAAAAAGCGAATTGATGATTTTCGAAAGCAAAACTATTCGCTTCAGACAGCAACGGATGAGGACATTCTGTTTGATGAGTTAGATCGCTTTGAACGAGAGTATGCAGAGTTTCGAAAACTACCCCAAGTGAATCATTTCTTGGCTGCAGAATTAGCATATTGCAGAATGATTCAAGAAATTGAAGATGCAATGGCAATTGCGTTTGCAAAAGATTTTGAATAAAGAAAGAGGGAAAAATGGACATAAAGCAAATTATTCTGGTATTTTTTAGGACGATTTTGAAGATTGTAATTGCGGGTTGCTTAGTGTTTGCAATCTATAAAATTGCTCTTTGGTCTTATGATTTTGGGTTTAAAGTGTTTCAAGACAAGGCTATGATGCAAGAACCTGGAATTGATGTTACAGTAACGTTAGAACCTGATTCGAGCCCAATGGAAATCGGTGAGATACTTGAGAGACAAGGATTGATTGAGGACGCAAAGGTTTTTTATGCGCAGGAATTCTTGTCGGAGAACAAGGGAAAATTAAAAGCAGGCGTTTATGTTCTAAATACTTCTATGCGAGCACGAGAAATGATGGCAATGATGGCGGCAGATAGTGCAGAAGAAGAACAAGCTGCTTTAGATGAGAATCAAGCAGGTGAAACTAGTCAGAACAGTGTATCTGGAAATAGTGTAGTATCGATGAATGATTTAGGAAATGAGGACTAGGAACGTGATTGTAGATGAACGTATGACACAGTATATTCACTCCTTAGATTCTAAAGAACGGGATTATTTGATGGAGCTTGAACAATATGCGTTACGTACGGATGTGCCAATTATTCGAAAAGAAATGCAAAGTTTTTTGAAAACAATTCTATGCATGGTTCGTCCTATGAGAGTTTTGGAAGTCGGTACAGCAATTGGCTTTTCGGCGTTGCTTATGAGTGAGTATCTGCCAAAGGATGCAAAGATTACGACAATTGAAAAATACGAAAAAAGAATTCCAATTGCGAAAGAGAACTTTCAAAAGTATGGAAAGGATAAAGATATATTGCTGTTAGAAGGGGATGCAGCGCAGTGGCTGGCAAAACTTGATGGTCCCTATGATTTTATTTTTATGGATGCAGCAAAGGCACAGTATATCCATTATCTTCCAGACTTGGTTAGGCTTCTTTCGATGAATGGGGTGCTGTTGTCGGATAATGTTTTGCAAGAAGGTGATATCATTGAATCGAAATATGCGGTAATTAAGAGAAATCGCACAATTCATGCTCGGATGCGAGAGTATTTATATGCATTAAAAAATCACGAACAATTAATGACAAGTGTTCTGACAATTGGAGACGGTGTGACTTTATCCGTTAAAACAGATTGTATGAACTTTTGAAAGGATAAATCAGAATGTCTGAAATAAGAAAACTGCCGGAGTTATTAGTTCCAGCAAACAGTCTCGAGGTTTTAAAAGTCGCTGTAATTTATGGGGCTGATGCAGTCTATATTGGCGGTGAAGAGTTTGGTCTTCGCGCAAAAGCTCAAAACTTTACCTTGGATGAGATGAAAAAGGGGATTGATTTTGCTCATTTACATGGGGTGAAGGTGTATGTGACGGCGAATATTATTGCTCATAATGAAGATTTTGATGGTGTTAGAACCTATTTCGAGGAATTGAAAAACATTCAGCCAGATGGCTTGATCATTGCTGATCCTGGTGTTTTTATGGTGGCAAAGCAGGTTTGTCCTGAAATTGAAATACATATTAGTACGCAGGCAAATAACACCAATTATATGACATACTTATTTTGGTATAATCAGGGTGCTAAGCGAGTGGTGTCTGCAAGAGAGCTTTCACTTACGGAAATTGCACAAATACGCAATAATATTCCGGATGATCTGGAAATTGAAAGTTTTATGCATGGTGCAATGTGTATATCTTACTCGGGTAGGTGTTTGTTAAGCAGTTTTATGACGGGACGGGATGCTAACAGAGGAGCGTGTACCCATCCTTGCAGATGGAAGTATGCAGTGGTTGAAGAACAAAGGCCAAATGAATATATGCCAGTCTATGAGAACGAGCGGGGTACCTATATTTTCAATTCGAAGGACCTTTGCATGATTGAGTATATACCGCAGATGGTGGAGGCAGGAATTGACAGCTTTAAAATCGAAGGAAGAATGAAGACCGCGCTATATGTAGCAACGGTGGCAAGAACCTATAAAGTGGCAATGAATGCGTTTGCAAAGTCATTAGAAGAGTATGAAAAGATCCTGCCATGGTGTAAAGAAGAAATTGGCAAATGTACATACCGACAATTTACTACGGGATTTTATTTTGGAAAGCCAAATGAGACAACTCAGATTTATGATAGCAATACTTATATTAATGAGTATACGTATTTGGGAACGGTTGAAAAAGAACAAGATATTGTACAGATCGAACAAAAAAATAAGTTCTTTGTGGGTGAAACAATTGAGATTATGAAGCCGGACGGAAGAAATATTTCTTGTGTAGTAAAAAGAATACAGGATGAGAATGGAGCGGATATGGAGAGCTGTCCACATCCTAAACAGCGCTTAAAAGTCCAATTAAGTGAGGAAGCAGATGCATTTGATATTCTTCGCAAGAAGACAAATAATTAGAATAAACAAAAAAAATGAAAAAGGAAATCTGTTTTTGGAACTTATGCACGAAAAACAAATTAGGTATTGCATTTTAATATAAAGTGCGTTATGTTAATAAAAACGAAGTGTGCTTAGGTAGACTTTTGAATAATTATTATTTTAGGACAAAGGTGTTCCAGACGATTTTTTTGTGTTGGAACATTTTTTTATTTTATATATCATATATTTAATATCTTTGTTTGATTTGAAGTATTCAAGCTGAAAAAAGAAAGGGAAAAGATTATGAGCGATTTTTTAAATGTGGAAGAATTATTTGGAGAAGCAGTATTTACACTAGGAACTATGAAAGAGTGCTTACCAAAATATGTGTACAAGGAAGTAAAGAAAGTAATTGATGAGGGTGGAGAGCTTTCACCAATGACAGCGGATATTGTTGCTAAGACAATGAAAGATTGGGCCGTTTCTAAGGGCGCAACACATTATACTCACTGGTTCCAGCCATTGACCGGTATTACAGCAGAAAAACATGAT
Source organism: uncultured Lachnospiraceae bacterium (assembly GCA_964635395.1). Lineage (GTDB taxonomy): Bacteria > Bacillota > Clostridia > Lachnospirales > Lachnospiraceae > CAZWNX01. The sequence goes on along the minus strand of CAZWNX010000016.1, from coordinate 19,395 downwards.
TCCTTTGTATCACATCCAGATGCAGAAGGAAAAATGATTATGGAATTCTCGGGTAAAGAATTAATTAAAGGTGAGCCAGATGCGTCATCATTTCCATCAGGTGGCTTGAGAGCTACTTTTGAAGCAAGAGGATATACTGCTTGGGACATTACATCACCAGCATTTATTAAAACAGCTGCGACTGGACCGATTCTTTGCATTCCAACAGCATTCTGTTCTTATAAAGGAGAAGCTTTAGATAAAAAAACACCTCTTCTTCGTTCAATGGAAGCGGTTTCTACACAGGCACTTCGTATTGTTCGTCTGTTTGGCAATGTTGAAGCTAAGAAGGTTATAGCTTCAGTTGGTGCTGAACAAGAGTATTTTTTAGTAGATCAAAAGAAAGCACTAAAAAGAAAAGATTTACTTTTTGCAGGAAGAACCTTGTTTGGTGCACAAGCTCCAAAAGGACAAGAAATGGAAGATCATTACTTTGGTGTAATCCGCGAGAGAATTGGTTCTTACATGAAGGACTTAAATTATGAACTTTGGAGATTGGGCGTAACAGCAAAAACACAGCACAATGAAGTTGCACCTGCACAGCATGAATTAGCGCCAATCTATGAAACGGCGAATATCGCAGTGGATCACAATCAAATCGTAATGGAAACAATGAAGCGTGTTGCAAATCAACATGGATTAAGATGTTTACTTCATGAAAAACCATTTGCAGGAGTAAATGGATCAGGAAAGCACAATAACTGGTCACTTACAACAAATAATGGCGTGAATTTATTAGAGCCAGGCGAAACACCAAATGAGAATATTCAATTTTTATTAGTACTTGCTTGTATTATGAAAGCGGTAGATACGCATGCAGATTTACTTCGTCAGTCGGCATCGAATGTAGGAAATGACCATAGACTTGGAGCAAATGAAGCTCCTCCAGCTATTATTTCAATGTTCTTAGGTGAGCAGCTTGAAGATGTTGTAGCACAACTTGTAGAAACTGGAATGGCTGCTTCTTGTAAAGAGGGCGGGGTTCTTGAAACAGGAGTTTCTACATTACCAGACTTTAAAAAGGATGCAACAGACAGAAATAGAACTTCTCCATTTGCATTCACAGGTAACAAGTTTGAATTCCGTATGGTTGGGTCGGAAGATTCCATTGCAAGTCCAAACACTACACTGAACGCAATTGTTGCTGAAGCATTCTGTGAAGCGGCTGACCGCCTTGAAGGTGCAGAAGATTTTGATTTGGCTGTACATGATTTAATTAAAGAATACATGGGCAAACATCAAAGAATTATCTTTAATGGAAATGGCTATTCGCAAGAATGGGTTGTTGAAGCTAAGAGAAGAGGTTTACCAAACATTGCTTCTATGGTTGAGACAGTGGAAACACTTACAACGGAAAAATCAGTTGCATTATTTGAAAAGTTTGCAATTTTTACAAAAGCAGAGTTGGAGTCTCGTGAAGAAGTACTCTATGAAACATATGCAAAGACAATCAATATTGAAGCGTTAACAATGATTGATATGGCTAGCAAGGATTTTGTTCCAGCCATTGTAGACTATACAAAAACTTTGGCAGATACCATTATTGCTGTTCAAAATGCAGGATGCGATGCAAGCGTTCAAAAAGAAATGTTAAGTGAAGTATCACAATACCTCACAGAAGCAAAGAAAGCTTTAGAACAATTGAAAAAAGATGTGAAGGTAGCAAGTGAAGTATCTCATGCAAAAGAGCAAGCGTTCTTCTATAAAGAAACAGTGAAAGAAACAATGGAAGCGTTACGTGCACCAATTGATTCACTTGAAATGATCGTAGATAATAAATTCTGGCCAGTACCAACCTATTCAGATTTGCTTTTTGAAGTATAGTAACTAGATTTCTTTAAACGGTGTGTAAAAATGCACACCGTTTTTTGTTCTCAAAATTTGTATAAAAATTGGTTGAAAAAAGTGGCGAATTAGTATATAATCTTAATGTTGTAATGGGCCATCGCCAAACGGTAAGGCAACGGACTCTGACTCCGTCATCTCAAGGTTCGAATCCTTGTGGCCCAGCTTTTTAATTTCAGAGAGGATCAATTACATGTATTCATTTCCGAGTAGAATTCGCTATAGTGAAACAGATTATGATGGAAAATTAAAATTGATATCATTACTCAACTTGTTTCAGGATTGTACTTCGTTTCATTCGGAGGATATCGGACTTGGAATCAAATATCACAGCGATCAACAAATCGGATGGGTATTGAATGCATGGCAAATTGATATTGAGCGATATCCTAAATTTGGGGAAACAGTTGAAATTGGAACATTTCCCTATGATTTCAAGAAATTTATGGGATATCGTAATTTTTTTTTGTTGGACCAAAATCACCATGAGATTGCAAAGGCAAATTCTGTATGGACTCTGGTAGATTTGAAGACGGGACGGCCAATCGTTCCAAATGAAGATATTCTAAAGGGTTATCGATTGCATCCAAAACTCTCGATGGAATATCTGGATCGAAAAATAGTAATCCCATGTGAAGACTATGAAACATATGATGCAATTGAAGTCATGGAATATCATTTGGACACAAATCATCATGTGAATAATGGGCAATATGTTAAGCTTGCGCATGATTTATCCGATCATTCAAAGGAAATCATTCGAATGCGTGCGGAGTATAATAAGTCGGCAAAATTGGGAGACCACTTAGTTCCAAAATTATTTAGAGGGAACCGATGTGACTTTTTTGTTTTTGAAAATAAAGATGGTGTAAAGTATGCTACGGTCTATTTAGAGTATTTGGATAACTAGTTTGATCTGTATTGTGACGAAGAAATGTAGTTTAGGATGTAAGAAGAGGTGTATTATGGTTGTTGGAGAAAAACAGAAATTGTTCATTGTGAAATTGGTTGAATTTGGAGTTTACTTAGCAGAAAGTATTGATGATGAGGATAAGGTATTATTGCCTAGGAAACAAATTCCAGAGAATGCGAAGATTGGCGATGAAATCGAAGTATTTGTATATAGGGATTCAAAAGACCGCATAATAGCAACGACAAATTCGCCCAAAATTAAAAAAGGGGAACTTGCAATGCTAAGAGTTGCGCAGGTATCTAAGATCGGCGCCTTTTTGGATTGGGGTCTTGAAAAAGATTTGTTTCTTCCGTTTCGTGAGCAGACTTATCCGTTGAAAGAGGGGGCAGAGGTATTGGTCTCTTTATATGAGGATAAGAGTGGAAGGTTGTGTGCAACAATGAAGGTATATTCACTTCTTGCTGCCAATTCACCTTACCAAAAAGATGATCAGGTAGAAGGTATTGTATATGAAATTAGCGATAATTTTGGAGCTTTTGTAGCTGTTGACAATCAATTTTTAGCGCTTATTCCGAAACAAGAAATGTATGGAGAAATAACGCTGGGTTCTAGAGTGAGTGCACGTGTTACGAAAGTCAAAGAAGATGGGAAGCTAGCGTTGAGTGTTAGAGATAAAGTTCAGACGCAACTACTAAAAGATGCCAAAGTGATTTCAGACCTTTTGGTAGAACATGGAGGAAGTCTTGGTATTGGAGATAAATCAAATCCTGAAGACATCCGTGAATTGACAAAAATGAGTAAAAATGAATTCAAGCGAGCAGCTGGAAGACTTTATAAATTGGGTGAAATTGAAATTCATCCTGACCGAATTGTGTGGTTAAAGAAATAGTTTTCAAAAACCTGAAAGGGTATTATAATAGAGTATGAAATACCTCCCAAACTATTTCGAAAGGAGTCACTATGAAAGTACAAAATATTACAGATGTTGAAAAGTTTTTTAAAGTGGTTGACAGTTGTGTTGGTAAAGTTGAGTTAGTTACAGGAGAAGGGGATCGTTTGAATTTGAAATCGAAGCTATCTCAATATGTTTCTATGGCTAATATTTTTTCAGATGGAACCATAATGGAATTGGAGTTATTGGCATATGAGCCAGAAGATATTAATAAACTTTTGAATTTTATGATGAACGGTTGATGAGATGAATCCTAAAAGAGTAAACTGGTTGTTTTTGGCAGCGATATTGTATGAATCAATCTTCATTGTTGGATATTCATTGGTAAACTATTATTACAATATTCAGTTAGATGTTATTAATAGCTTGCTTGTATCTCAATCATTCATGTTGATTCCAATCATTATTTTTCTGTTTATATGGGAGCCAAAGTTTTGGAATTTTGTTCCAATAAAGCCATTGAAAATCCTGACGAGTATATTAATATTTTTAATCACCCTACTGTGTGTACCACCCATTATGGCAATTAATGCTTTTTCAATGATCTTTGTTGAGAATGCCGCCTATGAATTGAGTAATGAATTGTTAGGTTTGCCGATTTGGGTATCAATTTTGGTGGTTGGTATTATAGGACCTGTTTTGGAAGAGTTTGCTTTTCGTGGAGTATTCTTTCATGGATACAAGCGGTCAGGAAGAGTCGTTGCTTCCGCCTTGCTATCCGCATTTTTGTTTGGATTAATGCACCTGAATTTTAACCAAATGAGTTATGCATTTTTTGTGGGCATTGTTTGCGCATTCTTGGTTGATGTAACGGGTAGTTTATTAGCTCCAATTATTTTTCACTGTACAATTAATACGGGAAGCGTAATATTAAGTTTGTTAAATGGAACAAATACAAATATTTCGCAAGAACAGGTGCAAGCAGAATTTGAAAAGATGGCCGGTATGAATTATGAAAAAGGGTTATTGATAACAGCAGTAACAATGCTTGGTATTTCAATCTTTTCGATGGCGATTGCCAGTGGAGTTTTTTTCTTGATTATTCAAATAGAGGGGAAAACACAGTATTTTCAACAAATCAAAGAGAAGGCACTCATTTCGAAAAACGCTAAATTAGTATCGATTCCTTTGGTTATAGCAGTGGCACTGTGTTTTATTTACATGACAGCTAGCTTGGCATTATCAAATATGACTTAGTTTGAAGGTGGAAATATGAGAAAAATACAGCTTCTTGGTATTACATTGCAGGATTATTCTGTAAAGGAAGCCATGAAAAGAGTAGATCAATTCCTATCGGATGGAAAAGTAAGTGCGATAACATTTGTTACAACAGATGGATTGATGAAGGCGCAAAAGGATGAATTGTTACGGGATTTCTTGAGTAAAGTTGATCTGACGATAGCCGCAGATGTGGATATATTAAAAGCGGCTAATATTCAAACAAAGAACAGAATGCGTGAGATTGAAAACAATGATTTTTTAATTGAATTTTTAAAAAAACTAGTTCGAGCAAAATCAACAATTGTATTGCTTACAGATACAAATGAAAAATTATTAGAGTTAGA
>CAZWNX010000016.1:10806-13981 GCA_964635395.1 uncultured Lachnospiraceae bacterium | reverse complement strand
CGAGAAAATGTATTTCGTAGAATATCCCAACGCATTTTTAAAAACACATTTCGGAAAAAAGTATTACAGTACAATAATAGTAATCAAACAAAAAAAGGTTCTGGCAAATAGTCAGAACCTTTTGTGTAGAATAAACAAAGAAAAATGTTCAATTCTAAAAGAAAAAAGAGAAAAAATGCATAAAAATTTAGTGCAATTTACTAGATTTTTTTAGTAGATTGTATTAAAATAGGAAAAGTAAGAGGAAATAGATATAGGGGATGACTGTAATTGTTGTGAAATTTGTATAAGAAGAAGGAGAAACGTATGATTTCAAACCAGATTTTGCAAAACACCATAGAGGGTTTAAAGGTGATTTCGGGAGTTGATTTTGCAGTAGTTGATACGGATGGTAAAGGAGTTTGCACTACGGTTGGCGGTGATCGCGACTATGTTGGTGCAATTGCTGATTTTGTTAAATCACCGGCCGACAGTCAAGAAGTATCTAGATACCAATTTTTTAAAATTTATGATGATCAAATCACAGAATATATTTTGGTTGCCCATGGTGCCAATGAGAATGCCTATTTAGTGGGTAAAATGGCAGCATTTCAAATTCAGAGCCTTCTTGTGGCTTATAAAGAGCGTTTTGATAAGGATAATTTCATTAAAAACTTATTACTAGATAATTTATTACTGGTAGATATCTATAGTCGTTCGAAAAAACTTCACATTCAAACAGAGGCTCGTAGAATTGCCATGATTGTGGAATCGTCTCAAGGAAAAGAGTTAAATGCTGTTGAAATGATTCGCGCTCACTTAGGACAAAATAGTAAGGATTTTGTTACGGCAGTTGATGAAAACAGTGCAATTGTGGTGAAAGAAATTGCAGCTGGAGAGGGATTTGATGCAGTTGAGAGAACTGCAAAAGCAATTATAGCACTCCTGGAAAAAGAAGGCGCTATAAAAGTACATATTTCTTATGGTAATGCGGTAAATGAGATTAAAGAAGTGAGCCGTTCCTATAAAGAGGCAAAGATGGCGTTTGATGTTGGAAAAATCTTTTTTGGAGAGCGCAATATTATTGCATACAGTGAATTGGGTATTGGAAGACTTATTTATCAATTACCGATTCCACTTTGCAAGATGTTTATTAAGGAAATATTTGGCGGTAAAAGCCCAGATGATTTTGATGAAGAAACAATCACAACGATTCATAAGTTCTTTGAAAATAGCTTAAATGTATCAGAAACATCAAGGCAGCTATTTATTCATAGGAATACGCTAGTGTATCGCTTGGATAAACTACAAAAGAGTACGGGTCTTGATTTGAGAGTTTTTGAAGATGCAATTACTTTCAAAATTGCGCTCATGGTTGTGAAGTATATGAAGTATATGGAAAATTTTGAGTACTAAGAACTGAGGAGAAATGAAAAATGATTACGTTAGAAGGAGTAAGTAAGTCTTATTCAACAGGTGCACCAGCGCTTAATAATGTTAGTTTACATATTGATGAAGGTGAATTTGTTTTTGTTGTTGGGGATAGTGGTTCTGGTAAATCTACATTGATTAAACTTTTGTTAAGAGAATTATTGCCTACAGCAGGAAATATTACAGTAAATGGAACTGATGTGGTTCATTTAAAACATCGGAAAATACCTAAATTCAGAAGAAATATTGGTGTTGTATTTCAGGACTTTAGATTGTTGAAGGACCGAAACGTATATGAAAACGTTGCATTTGCACAACGCGTCGTTCAAATTCCATCGAAGCAAATCAAAAAGAATGTTCCCTCCATTTTGTCGGTGGTAGGATTAGCTGGTAAGTATAAGGCTAAACCTAGACAACTTTCAGGGGGAGAACAACAACGTGTAGCTTTAGCAAGAGCACTCGTTAATAAGCCACCCATTCTATTAGCTGATGAGCCTACAGGAAATCTTGACCCTAAGAACTCATGGGAAATCATGAAACTTTTGGAAGAGATTAACAGTAAGGGGACTACGGTTTTAGTCGTAACTCACAATAGAGAAATCGTAAATACGATGAAAAAGCGAGTGATCACAATGCATAAGGGAATTGTTGCAAACGACGAGAAGGAAGGTTTATATAACGATGAGGTTTAGTACATTAATTTATACATTTAAACAGGGATTGAAAAATATCTTTCGTAACAAATGGTACTCACTTGCTTCGATTGCAACGATTGGTGCGTGCTTGTTTATGTTTGGTATTTTTTATGCTGTTGTGGCAAATTTTCAATATATTGTGAAGGGTGCGCAGGATGGTGTTGCAGTCACTGTGTTTTTTAAAGAAGAAACTTCTGAAGAAACAATTGCAGAAGTTGGAAAGTTAATCGAAAATCGTCCAGAGGTATCCCATATTAAGTATGTTTCTGCGGAAGAAGCTTGGAATGGATTTAAGGACGAATATTTGGGTGAGTATGCAGAAGGGTTTGATGCAGAAGGCGATAATCCCCTAAAAGATTCATCGAATTATGAAATCTATCTTCAAGACGTTTCCCAACAAGGTGCTTTAGTAAAATATCTAGAGACGATTGAGTCAATCCGTATGGTTAACAAATCAGATATTACTGCCAACGCTTTGAGTGGTGTTAATCGGTTGGTTGGATATGTGTCCGTAGGAATTATTGCAATTCTATTAGGAGTATCCGTATTCTTGATTAGTAATACTGTTACGATTGGTATAGCGGTTAGAAAAGAAGAAATATCGATTATGAAATATATAGGAGCCACAGACTTCTTTGTGCGTTCTCCATTTGTCATTGAAGGTGTTTTGATTGGATTTGTTGGTGCAGTCTTTCCGCTTGCGATTATTTATGTTGTTTACAATAATATAATTGCTTTTGTGATTGAGCGATTTACAGTTCTATCAAATTTTTTAAAGTTTTTACCAGTAGATGATATTTTCAAAATTCTATTGCCTGTATCCATCGTTTTGGGTGTTGGAATTGGATTTTTGGGTAGCTATATAACGGTTCGTAAGCACATAAGAGTATAGGGGTGAATGTTAAATTGTTATGTTATAAAAAAATGAAAATTTTTCTCTGTCTGATGCTTGTTATGGTAACGCTTAGTTTCCAGACATTTACTCAGAATGTGTTTGCACAGAATCAAATCATGGATATTGATCCAGAAGATCCAGAAGCACCAGGGAACAATGATGGTGGGGCAGAGGA
>CAZWNX010000016.1:6819-10706 GCA_964635395.1 uncultured Lachnospiraceae bacterium | reverse complement strand
AAGGAAGAAAAAAAGGTCGACCCTGCAGTGGAGCGATTGCGGAAAAAGCAAAGTCAGCTTGATAATGCTCAGCGTGAGAAGAATTCGTTGAAAAATGGATTGACGAACTTGCAAAAAGTAAAAGAAGAATTGGAAAAAAGTAAAAGTGATTTATCAAATTATGTGTATAAACTTGATGGCACTTTGAATGAAATCACCTATAAGCTACAAGAGATTCAAAGACTGGTTGATGAAAAGAAGAAAAGTATTGAAGTTACAAGTGCGCAGCTTGTAGTTGCCAAAGATAACGAGAAAAAGCAATATGCAGATATGCGTACAAGAATTCAATTTATGTACGAAAAACGAACGGATTCTTACTTTGACATGTTATTTTCTGCGAAGAGTATTGGTGAATTACTCAATCGTGCAGAATATATTGAGAAAATGTCCAAGTATGATCGTGATATGCTCGCTGTTTTCAAGGAAACAAGAGAGACGATTGCAGATTATGAAGAGCAGCTTAAAGTTGAAAAGGGAGTTCTTGAGGAAGCGGAGAAAAGTGCTGAGGCTGAAAAAGCAACAATGGAATCTCTAATCGCTGAAAAGAAAGAACAAATCGATGTATTTGAAAATGATATTTCCAATAAGGAAGAAGCGATTAAGCAATATGAAAAAGAAATTGCGGAACAAGATTCGTTGATTGCGTCTCTTGAGGCAGCGGTTGCAGCAGAGAGGGAATCTACGGGAACGGGTAGAGATTATGACGGAGGAACGTTTGCATTTCCAGCACCTTCTTATACAAGAATATCCGATGATTTTGGCTGGAGAATCCATCCTATTTTGAATGTAAAGCAATTTCACAATGGTGTTGATTTAGCATCTCCAGGAGGAAGCCCAATTTTAGCTGCATATGATGGAACGGTGATAGCTGCAGATTATAGCTCAACAATGGGTAATTACATCATGATTGACCATGGTGGTGGGTTATATACAATTTATATGCATGCGTCTTCATTAAATGTATCAAAGGGCGATTCAGTATCGAGAAAGCAACAAATTGCTTCGGTTGGATCAACAGGTCGTTCTACTGGTAACCACTTGCACTTTAGTGTAAGGCTTAATGGTGGTTATGTTTCACCTTGGAACTATTTATAAGAATTGTATTACACATGGGAATAGGTAAATAAAGTGGAAAATAGAAATGGAAAGTCAAGAGTAATCCCTTTTATGGGCGGATTATTTTGTGGATTGTTTTTTGCTCTTTTGGGATTAACAATTGTTTTGGGTGTAAAAAGTGCAAAAAGTGGAGCTCTCAATTTATTTAAGGAAACAGAAACTAGCCAGGAGCTTTTGGATGAGAGTACAGTCCGAAAAATTAAATTACTAGAAGATAAAATTGACGAAGTGTATCTGAATGAGATTGATAATACCAAAATGGAAGATGGGCTTTATAAAGGAATGGTAGCAAGTCTTGAAGATCCATATTCGGCATATTACTCCCTTGAAGAAGTAAAGGAATTTACGGAAACAACGGCTGGAGAGTACTCGGGCATTGGAGCATATATTGGCATGGATGAGGATTCAGGGTATCCCAAAATTACCAAGGTAATAGAAGGATCGCCAGCGCTTGAAGCAGGTCTAAAGAGTAATGATTTTATCGTCAAAATAGATGGAGAATCAGTAGAGGGCCTTGAATTAAATGAGGTTGTTAAGAGAGTAAAGGGTGAAGAAAACAGCCAAGTAGTGATTACTATTGCACGTAAAGATGCAAAGGACTATCTTGACATTACAGTAACAAGAAAAAAAATTGAAATGCCTACAGTAACATATTCTATTTCTGAAAATGGGATTGCGTATATTTCAATTCTTGAGTTTGATGATGTAACTTCAAGTCAATTTGCAGAAAAATTTAATCAAGCCAAAAGCGATGGGATGAAGGGTTTGATTTTGGACCTTAGAAATAATCCGGGCGGAAATTTAGATACAGTTATTAAAATTAGCGACTTTTTGTTGCCAAGAGGACTTCTCGTATATACAGAAGATAAGAATGGTGAACGAGATGAATATAGAATGGGGAGCGAAGATGAAATTGATATTCCGATGATTGTGTTAGTCAATGAAAATAGTGCAAGTGCAGCTGAAATTCTTGCAGGAGCTGTTCAGGACTACAAAAAGGGAAAATTACTCGGAACAACAACATTTGGAAAAGGGATTGTTCAACAGTTTTTCAGATTGAACGATGGGTCGGCAGTGAAACTGACGATTAGCAAATACTTCACACCCCTTGGTCGTGATATTCACAAAATTGGTGTAGAGCCAGATATTGTTCTTGAGTTTGATTATGAAAACTATGATAAGAATAAGACGGATAATCAACGTGAAAAAGCGTACGAAATATTGTCGGGAGAAATCAGGTAAATATGGGACAGAGCTTTTTGGTAACTGCATATAAGGATTATGATAGTTTACTAGCATTAACCCAGCAATTGTTGGATTATGGAGAGGTTTACATCCATATAGATCGAAAAAGCAAGTCTATCACAGAAGAGAATTTGAATTATTTAAATCAAATTAAGGGATGTAAGGCATTTTCCAAATACTCCATTTCTTGGGGGAGCTTTAGTCATGTTGAAGCTATCATTGAGTTGATGAGACACTCATTGCAAGATCATTCGGAAAATTATATCCATCTTATTACTGGAGAGGATATGCCGGTTCAATCAGCTGATAAATTTGTCTCGAAATTCAATCATTCTGACAAGATATACATGGATGTCATTGATCCAAAGGATCAGTCGGCAAAAATAAAAGAAAGATATCAATATGTAAATTTCTTTCCAAATGCAAACGTAAAGAATCCGTTTTTATGGCAAGTGCAGCAGTTTACAATTGGGGTTCAGAAGCTATTTAAGAAGCCAAATCAAAAGATTGGTCAGTTTGAAACAATCTACAAGGGACTTGTGTATGTCTCGTTACCTTCAGAAGTTGGGAAATATATTCTTGAAATATGTGACAAACAAGATGGCTTCATAAAAGATTTAAGGAGATGTCAGCTACCTGAAGAGTTCTTGTTTCAAACGATTATTATGAATTCAAAATATGCCAAAAATGTTTCAAATACCAACGCAAGATATCTAAACTGGGAGCGAGGAAATGGGGCTAGTCCTGCTTATATTGATGAATCGGACTACTCGAAAATTGTAGAGGGTGATTATTTTTTTGCAAGAAAATTTCATCCAAGTATTTCAAAAAAATTGAGAGAAATGATATTGGAAAATAGCTAGAATGAAAGAGGCATTTATCTTCTGCATTAGCAGAAGGTTAAAATGCTTTTTTTTTGAAAGAAGACTATACAATCTAAAAAAATGTGATATACTGAAATAGAATGTATGTTCGAATGGAGGGCAAAATGGATAAACAAGAGCGATTTATTTTACACTCAGAGTATAAGCCAACTGGGGACCAGCCTCAAGCAATTGAAGAACTTGTCGAAGGATTCAAAAAGGGAAATCAAATTCAGACATTGCTTGGAGTAACTGGGTCTGGAAAGACGTTTACGATGGCGAATATTATTGCAGCCTTGAATAAACCAACCCTAATTATAGCCCACAATAAGACGTTAGCAGGACAATTATATAGTGAATTCAAAGAATTTTTCCCTGAAAATGCAGTAGAATATTTTGTTAGTTACTATGATTATTATCAGCCAGAAGCTTACGTGGTTTCTACGGACACCTATATTGAGAAAGACTCTTCTATTAATGAAGAGATTGATAAATTGAGATTGTCAGCAACGGCATCGTTGGCAGAACGAAGAGACGTTATAGTCATTGCAAGTGTTTCCTGTATCTATGGTTTGGGAAGTCCTGAGAACTTCCAGGAAATGATGATTTCATTAAGACCGGGAA
>CAZWNX010000016.1:1352-6719 GCA_964635395.1 uncultured Lachnospiraceae bacterium | reverse complement strand
CAGCAGATTATTAGACCGACAGGTCTTTTAGATCCAGAGGTTACAGTCAAAAGTACCAAGGGGCAAATTGATGATTTGCTGAGCGAAATTAAATCAGTTATCAAAGAGAAAAACAAGGTTTTAATAACGACTCTTACCAAGAAAATGTCGGAAGACTTGACGGATTATCTTCGAGAAGTAGGGATCCGTGTAAAATACTTGCACTCAGATATTGATACATTAGAGCGGGCTGAGATTATTCGAGATATGAGGTTGGATGTGTTTGATGTTCTAGTTGGAATCAACTTGCTTAGAGAGGGACTTGATATTCCGGAAATTGCATTAATTGCAATTCTAGATGCTGATAAAGAGGGATTTCTAAGATCGGAGACATCTTTAATTCAGACAATTGGAAGAGCTGCTAGAAATGTGGATGGCAGAGTTATTATGTACGCCGATAAAATGACTAATTCGATGGAAAAAGCCATCTATGAGACTCGAAGAAGGCGTGAAATCCAGCATCAGTACAATCTAGAGCATGGAATTACTCCAGAGAGTATTAAGAAAGCAGTTAGAGATGTGATTCGAATTTCAAAGAAAGCCGATTCGGATGCGCAAATATTTGATAAAGACTTTGAATCCATGAACAAAGAAGAACTTGAAAAACAAATTCAAGCGATTACCAAGCAGATGAAAAAAGCTGCCGCGGATTTGAATTTCGAAGAAGCTGCTATGCTGCGGGACAAAATGGTGGAGCTGAAGAAACACTACATTACAATTGACGAATGACAAAGGAGCTTATAAATGGCATTTGATATGATTATTTTTCTATGCATAGTTCTTCCTTTGACACTAATTCTTTATTGGATTGTGCCTCAAAAAGGGAAAAACTTATTTCTTTTGGTAGTAAGTCTCTTTTTCTATGCATGGAGTGAGCCAAAGAATGTGTTATTGATTCTTGGAGTTACGTTGTGGATTTATTTTGTTGGAAGAAGCATGGAGTTTGTTTCCATTAGAAATCTTAGCTTATCGACAAACAAGCGTATTCTACAACTTCTTTTGGGCGTTGGAATAGTTGGTAATTGCTTTGTTTTGATTTATTTTAAGTATTTGCATTTCATAGTAGAGACATTTGCGAAAATAGCACGCAAAGAGGTTTCGTTATCGGCCATGATACTACCAGTGGGTATATCTATTTTTACCTTTCAGGGGATATCCTATTTGGTTGACGTATATAGAAGTATTTTATTAATGAAGCAGGATACTTCAACATCCTCTTTGGTTCAGAAAAATTTCATTTCCCTTTCATTATACATGTGCTTTTTCCCACAAATTTTAGCGGGACCAATTATGAAATACAAGGATATGAATAGGATGCTATCAAATCGTGAGACCACGATGGAGGATATTACGTATGGCATTGAGCGCTTTATTATTGGATTGTCAAAGAAAGCAATCTTAGCCAATATTTTGAGCGAACTTGGTGCAAAAATCTTTGCCACGGATGTTTCCTATATGGGAATTGGAATAGCTTGGTTGGGTGCTCTTGTTTATTCATTGGAAATATTTTTGGATTTTTCAGGATATTCAGATATGGCAATTGGAATTGCAAGGATTTTTGGATTTCGTCTGATGGAGAATTTTAACGCTCCGTATATGGCGACAAGCATCAAGGAGTTTTGGAGGCGTTGGCATATTTCATTGAGTACTTGGTTTAGGGACTATTTATATATTCCACTTGGTGGGAACCGAAAAGGAAATGTTTATGTTCATTTGCTAATTGTTTTTATTGTTACTGGATTGTGGCATGGAGCTGCATGGGGATTTGTATTGTGGGGATTATGGCATGGTCTCTTTTTGATTCTGGAGAGACTGTATGATAACTACGCACCAGCCTTCATGCGAAAAATCAAAGTGTTTTGGGGAATCAAGTGGTTGTACACAATCTTTGTGGTGATGATTGGATGGGTCATGTTTTACTTGGTTGATCTGTCTGATACGATTCAATACATGAAAGTTATGTTAGGTATTCGTAATGGTGATTATATAGCATATGATCTTCGGTTTTTCATGACGAATAAAAATATTTTCGTGGTGTTCATAAGTGTGTTGGTTTGTCTTCCTTGGACGACAATTTGCAGTAAGATGAAAAGGTGGTTGCATCTTGATGAAAATCATTCCAATACAGAAGTGTTTTTACGGATTGCTAAACGCGCCAGTTTACTGATTCTATTGCTTATTAGTATGGTTGTAATTGTGAATAGTTCTTACAGACCATTTATCTATCTTCAATTTTAGGATATAGGACATGCTGAAATAGTATGTAGTTAGGAGTACAGTTGAAAAAGAAACTTGAACATATTATTTTCATTGGCTTGTTTTTGGCAATTTTACTGATTCCAACTAGCCAATTTAACTTCACAGATCATATTGAATCAAAAATTGAAAATCGTGTAATGACAAAATGGCCTGGATTTGGATTTAATCAAGAAAAGAATGCATGGTATGTTCATTATGTTGAAGATCGTGTTGGCTTTCGGGAAAGTGCTATTCGCCTTTATAATAACTCGATTCATAGTATTTTTCATGAATTTTCTGAAGACATGCATATGTATGGAAAGAACTCCTATGTTTTTCCGGCAGACTCCGAGTATATTAAGGCATATCAAAATTTGAATACGGATCAGGAATTATGTGATCGATTTGTTCGTTATTTGAGTAATTCAAGTGAGTATTTAAAGCAAAAGGGGATACCGTTTATATTTATGGTCGGACTAGATAAAAAGTCGGTCTATCCCCAATATTTTCCGGATTCAATCCATCAAAATAAGAATATGGTTAGTATCATGGACTATATGTCAAAACAACTTACGAATAAAGGAGTTCCCTTTGTTATACCAGTTGAGGAGTTTAGGGCAAAATCTAAAGCAGTACAAATCTATAATGAAAAGACAGACTGCGCACACTGGAATGATCTAGGTGCATTTTATGGAGTACAGTTACTAGATGAGGAAATAAAGAAGCATGACATTCCAATTCGGATCATTTCGGATACAGATTTTGTAGTAAGTTATGAGCAAAAAGACGTGCTGGATTTTGCGCAGGTCAAAATGGATCCTGAGAAAATACCGGTATTATCGACAGATCTTTCAAATGTATATTTAGATACAGAAGTAATGTCAAAGATAGAAGTGATACCGGGTACCAATATACAGTGTTATAGAAATCTTAAGGCGCAAACAGATTTGTCTATTTTGCTATTTCACGACAGTTTTTTTGAACAAAGAGAACGTTTTTTTGTAAATCGATTTCAGAATGTGTATATGGTATCCAGACAAAATTACGAGAATCTTCAATATTTCGTTAATTTGCTTGAACCAGATGTGGTTGTATATGAGAATGCGGAACGTTCTTTTGTAGATGATTTGTATGCATATACCAATTTAGATAAAGTGAAGTACCAATCCCCTTTTGTTTATGAGAGTCAAAGTCATTTTGAAGAGGAGTTTCATACTAGCCAGGCGCTAGCACTTGATTCAATGGATATTCAGGGAGCGAGCGGTTTTGAACATAGGATTCAAGATTTGAAGGAACCTGTTATTACGATTCGTACATCCATATCGAAGGAAGACCTTGAAAAAAACGGTCTAAACGTATTTCAGATGGAATGTTATGCCTTGGTAGGTGATGACTTCAAAGAAATGAGTTATCGGTGGTTAAAAAGTGGGAATGAAGGTGAACTAGGGGTCTATACAGGTTATTTTGTTCGTGAACAGATTATTAACCAAAAAATCCTTATTTTTGCAATCGATAAAGAGAGTAATACAATGTATCAGTTAGAAGAATTTGAGGTGATGAACGAATGAGCGAGAAAAAAGAGTTTATTAAAATTAGAGGGGCATGCGAGAATAATTTAAAGAACATCAATCTTGATATTCCTAGAAATGAATTTGTTGTTTTAACAGGATTGTCAGGTTCTGGAAAATCATCTTTGGCCTTTGATACAATTTATGCAGAAGGACAAAGGCGTTATATGGAATCCCTATCCTCTTATGCGAGGCAATTTCTAGGTCAAATGGAAAAGCCTAATGTGGAGCGAATTGAAGGATTGTCACCTGCTATTTCCATAGATCAAAAATCAACCAATCGAAATCCTAGATCTACAGTTGGAACGGTTACGGAAATCTATGATTATTTTCGATTACTATATGCAAGAGTAGGAATTCCACATTGCCCAGAGTGTGGGAAAGTGATTTCAAAGCAAACAGTGGATCAAATGGTAGATCATGTTTGTGGTCTTGAAGAAGGCTCTAAAATACAGATTCTGGCACCTGTTGTTCGTGGAAGAAAAGGAGAACACCAGAAGGTATTTGATAAAGCGAAGAAGAGTGGTTTTGTAAGAGTTCGAGTGGATGGAAATGCATATGAGCTAACAGAAGATATTCAGATAGATAAGAACAAAAAGCACAATATAGAAATTGTAGTCGATCGAATTATTATAAAGCCAGATATTGCAAGACGTTTAACGGACTCTATCGAAACAGCCTTAGCTTTATCGGAAGGATTACTAATAGTAGACGTTATGGATAAAGAAGAACTTCGATTTAGCCAGAGTTTTTCATGCCCAGACTGTAATATATCCATTGATGAAATTGAACCTAGAAGTTTTTCGTTTAACAATCCTTTTGGTGCCTGTCCGGAGTGCTTCGGTTTGGGATATCGAATGGAGTTTGATGATCGATTGATGATACCGGACCAAACAAAGAGTATAGTGGATGGTGCAATCAGCGTAATGGGATGGCAATCAAGTGGAGATACAGGAAGTTTTACCAACGCAATACTACAGGCGCTGTCAAAAGAGTACAAATTTGATTTAAATACACCATTCGAGAAATTAACACCAGAAGTGAAAAATTTGATTCTGCATGGTTCTAATGGAAAAGAAGTGGATGTTTATTATGAGGGTCAAAGAGGCAAGGGAGTTTATCCGGTTGCATTTGAAGGAGTTATCAAAAATGTCCAACGAAGATACCGCGAGACCAGTTCTGAGATGATGAAAAAGGAGTATGAGAATTTCATGCAGATTACTCCTTGCCATGAGTGCGGTGGAATGCGTCTTAAAAAGACGTCGCTAGGAGTTACGGTAGGGGATAAAAACATCTATGAGATAACGTCCTTGTCCATTGATGAATTACAAAGATTCTTAGAGGAATTGGAACTGACAAGTCAACAAGTGCTAATTGGTGGTCGTGTTTTAAAGGAAATCAGATCCCGCGTCAAATTTTTGGTCAATGTGGGACTTGATTACCTGTCGTTGTCAAGAGCCACTGCCTCTTTATCAGGAGGTGAAGCTCAACGAATACGATTGGCAACACAGATTGGTTCTGG
>CAZWNX010000016.1:0-1252 GCA_964635395.1 uncultured Lachnospiraceae bacterium | reverse complement strand
ATTACGGGTCAGTATTTGTCAGGCAAACGTTTTATACCAATTCCTACGTCAAGAAAGAAAGCAAAAGATTTTATTACGGTTAAAGGTGCAAGACAGAACAATTTGAAAAACATTGACGTGTCCATTCCACTTGGTGTAATGACCTGTGTAACAGGTGTTTCGGGGTCTGGAAAATCATCACTAGTAAATGAGATTGTATACAAAAGACTGGCAAGAGACTTGAACCGAGCAAGAATCATACCAGGAGATCATGACTCGATTGTGGGATATGAAAAACTTGATAAAGTCATTGATATTGATCAATCACCAATTGGTAGGACCCCTAGATCCAATCCGGCAACCTACACGGGCGTGTTTGATCAGATCAGAGATTTGTTTGCGAACACAAAGGATGCGAAGGCAAAGGGATATAAAAAAGGAAGATTTAGTTTTAATGTGAAAGGTGGACGCTGCGAAGCTTGTAGTGGTGATGGAATCATTAAGATTGAGATGCATTTTCTTCCAGATGTCTATGTTCCTTGTGAAGCATGTAAAGGAAAAAGATATAATCGTGAAACCCTTGATGTAAAATATAAAGGTAAGAACATATATGATGTACTGGATATGACCATCGAAGAAGCAGTTACTTTTTTCGAGAATGTACCTTCTATTAAGCGTAAAATGGATACTTTGCACGACGTCGGACTATCGTACTTAAAACTTGGACAACCTTCTACTACAATGTCCGGTGGAGAAGCACAGAGAATTAAATTGGCCACAGAATTATCCAAAAGAGGGACTGGCAATACCATTTATATATTGGATGAGCCAACAACGGGTCTGCACTTTGAAGATGTCCATAAACTGATTGAGATGTTGAAAAAATTAACGGAAGGTGGCAATACAGTACTTGTTATTGAACACAATCTGGATGTGATTAAAACAGCGGATTACATTTTGGATATCGGACCGGAAGGTGGAGATAAGGGTGGAACCTTAGTTGCATGCGGAACTCCAGAAGAAATCGCGAAGAATGCAAAATCTCACACTGGAAAATATATTGATAAAATTTTAAAGAAGCTAAAGTAGGCCTGTTAGACTTGCTGTATAATTGTTTGAAATTACACTTGACATTGTATATATATATATATAATGTTGTAAAAAGGGGCTGCTCATGTCAATGTGAGCGCACAACACTGGAAGTCAAGGGGGGTAGAAATAATTGTTGCAACAGTTATTTTTACAATGACAAAGTAGTATTGTGATATTGAAT
>CAZWNX010000015.1:22992-36165 GCA_964635395.1 uncultured Lachnospiraceae bacterium | reverse complement strand
TTACTGCCGGCAGTGGGACTTGAACCCACACGTGGTCACCCACAACAGATTTTGAGTCTGCCTCGTCTGCCATTCCGACATGCCGGCATGTTCTGCAAGAGTTGTCTCTTGCAGCCGAACCTTATAGTATCATAATTTTTAGTTCTTTTCAAGTCCCATTTTTTCATAAATCGGAAATTGATCAAAGGTTGCAAAATAATCTTTTGGTGTTTCAGCTCTTCTGATTAATTCTACAGTTTGATCTTGCTTTAAAAGCAACTCTGCTGATCTTAATTTTCCATTATAGTTGTAGCCCATCGCATACCCATGGGCACCTGTATCATGAATTACTAAGTAATCACCTTTGTCAATCTTTGGAAGCATTCGATCGATTGCAAACTTATCATTGTTTTCACAAAGAGATCCAACAATATCATATTTATGAGTACATTCTTCATTCTCTTTTCCAACCACTGTGATGTGATGGTATGAACCATACATTGCTGGTCTCATCAAGTTTACCGCACATGCATCACATCCAATATACTCTTTGTAGGTATGCTTTTCATGAATTGCAGTTGTTACTAGTTGACCATATGGTCCCATCATGAATCTGCCCATTTCCGTATAGATTGCAACATCACCCATACCTGCTTCTACAAGGATTTCATCATACACTTCTTTTACACTTGCACCAATCAAGCGAATATCGTTTGGTGTCTGTTCTGGTGTATAAGGAATTCCAACACCACCCGACAAATTGATAAAACGAATGTCTGCACCGGTTTCATTTTTGAGTTCTACTGCTAATTCGAACAATTCCTTTGCAAGCATTTTGTAGTATTCATTTGTAACTGTATTACTTGCTAAAAATGCATGAATTCCAAAATGCTTAACACCCTTTGCTTTCATAATTTTATAGCCTTCAAAAAGTTGTTCTTTTGTAAATCCATATTTTGCATCTCCAGGATTGTCCATAATTCCATTACACACTGTGAACACACCACCTGGATTATATCTACAGCTAAGTGTTTCTGGTAATTTCCCTATAATTTGCTCTAAGTACTCAATATGTGTAAAATCATCCAAATTAATAATTGCTCCTATTTCATTGGCATATTCGTACTCACAAGCTGGTGTTTCATTAGAAGAAAACATAATGTCCTCTCCAACAACATCCATCCCCTTTGCAAGCATAAGTTCTGTCATGGATGAGCAATCAAGACCACATCCGTATTCTCTTAATAGATCCATTAAAAATGGATTGGGTGTTGCTTTTACAGCAAAGTATTCTTTGAACCCTTTGTTCCAAGCAAATGCCTCTTTCACTGCTTCTGCATTCTCACGGATTCCTTTCTCATCATAAATATGAAAAGGAGTTGGGTATGTTTTTACAATTTCATCTAGCTGCTCTTTGTTCAAAAATGGTTTTTTAATCATAATTACCTCACTTTAATTATTATCTTGTTTTTTCAATTCAATTAGCTTTATCTCATTACGAAGCGCTTCCTTAAATACATTGACAAAATTTTTCTGTCCAGAATAGAGACAAGTATCTTTTTCAGATTTTGAATAATCTCCAGTTAGTACAAATTTAGAATCTACAATAAAACGTAATTGTTTATCTCTTTTTTCAGATAGATAGACCTTAACATTTTGCATTTTAACAAGCTGTTCCGTTAATACCACTACTTTTATTTTGTTTTTGCCTAATTGCTCTAATTCTTCTCTCCAATCCTCTAAGTATATGGATGGAATAGACATATAAATTCGTTTCTCAGCCTGCTGCATCATCTGAAGAAGTTTATCACGGATATGACTAACTCCAGTAATTGTAATATATCCTTCTGTCGTAGGCTTATTGGGAACTAATAACTGCATTAGTTCTTCCTTAACCTCCTGACACTTTCTGATCTTGTTGTCACAAAACTCGGCAACTGGAACTGCCACATATTTCACAGAGTTCCCCTCTATCAAGTAAGCTGCACCCTTTTCTACTAGTCCGGCCAAAGCATTATATACGTTGGACCTAGAAATCCCTGTCTGCTTTGCAACTTCATATCCATTTTGTTCCCCATCTTGTAATAGGCAACAATAGATGGTTGCTTCCTGTCTTGTAAGTCCAAACAACATTAATTGATCGATTGTACTCACCTCCAAATTCTGTTTAGTGTTACGCTTTAGGAACACTATAATATGTTTATTGCAATTTGTCAACAGCAAAATCAATTTCTCTATAATGCATATCCTTGTATTGTTTGGGCGTTAATCCCACTTGCTTATGAAAGACCTCTGTAAAATAACTTTGGTCTGAAAATGCAAGTATGGATGCAATTTGTGATGCGCTAAAATCCGAGTAGATGAGCATATTTTTAGCAGCATCTATTTTCATCTGACGGATATACTCATTGATGGATACTCCAGTTTCTTCTTTAAACAATCTTGAAAGATAGGAGGAATTCAATTTTACATAATCAGCCAAGTCCGTTAATTTGATTTTGGTGTGTAAATGTTCATTCATATATTCAATACACTTGATTACATGAATGGAGCAGATTTTATCTTTTCTAAGTTTATGCATCCGTGTAGCGTAATCCAAGATCGAAACTCGGTGTAATTCATTGATTTCTTCTAAAGACTTACAAAGATCCACTTTTTGAATATAGAAATCACTTAGTGCATAAGAAGTAGATACATCCATTCCGCCTTCAATACAATATCTGGCAACTAATGCAATCGTAATGGCATAATGATAGCGCATATTTTGGATTAAGTTATTTGATAAGATTCCAAGACCACTTTTTTTCACAAACTCTTCCTTACAAAGTTCCTTTGTCTTTTCAATATTACCAGACTTAATGACTGAATAGAATTCAAGTTCCGGATTATACGGTGCTCTTAAAATATTCTCTTCTTTTCGCAAAAATTCTTTGTACACAAATTCTTTTTGATACATCTCTAGTCACATCCTTTTCATACGCTTATAATCATTTCATTATTATATCATATTTCCCATAAAAAAGTGGATATTGTCATATAACAATATCCTTTATCATGTTATCGTTTATCTAACGCAATTTACTGTATAATTTAGCTCAACACACTTTAACAGATTCAAGATTGGAGGCACTATGAGACAATTTGAAGGTTTTAAAAAAGGTATCAATTTAGGTGGTTGGTTGTCACAAAACATATTAACCACTGAACATTTAGACACCTTTATACAGGAACATGACATTGCATTTATAAGCAATATGGGAGCTGACCATGTTCGTCTTCCCATTGATTTCGAATTAATTGAAGATGCGGATGGCAACGATCTTGAAAGTGGATACACTTATATTGATAATGCCATCGCTTGGTGTCTAAAATACAATCTCAATATTATATTAGACTTACACAAAACAGCAGGATATGTGTTTGATGATCAGCATTATTCTTCCGACTTTTTTAGCAATCAGCCGATGATGGATCGTTTTGTATATTTATGGGAAAGATTAACTGCACGCTATGGAAATAACCCAGATCACATCGCTTTTGACTTGCTAAACGAAGTTGTGGATGCTTCCGTAAGCGAGGCGTGGAACGCACTTGCACAACGAACGATTCAATCCATACGCAAAACGTCTCAAAATGTATGGATTGTTCTTGGCGGGACTAGGAGTAATAGTGTGGTGACGCTTAAAGACCTAGGAAAACCTTATGACGAAAGAATTGCCTACAATTTCCATTGTTATGAGCCTTTGCTTTTTACACATCAAAGGGCTCATTGGGTTGAGCATATGCCAAAGGACTTTCAGATTGATTATCCTAAACCAATCGAGGACTATGTAAATGAAACAAATGCACTCATTGATCCAACCTTCTCCTTCCCGATTCAACACCTTACCTCTATTCGGGATGGAAAAGAATTCTTCCGCGCTTTTTTTAAAGAAGCCTATGATATTGCAAAACTTTATGACGTTCCCCTTTATTGTGGTGAATATGGTGTTATAGACTGTGTTGAACCAACCGCGACGCTTCGCTGGTTTGAAGATATACATTCTGTTTTTGAAGAATATGGTGTTGGCCGAGCTGTCTGGACCTATAAAGAAAAGGATTTCGGTCTGATTGGTGATCACTACCAATCCATCTGGGAAGATTTAATGAAATGTCTATAAATTGAAAATGCACCTATTTGATTCAACGATCAAATAAGGTGCACTTTTTATTATAGAGATTCTATTTGCCAATCAATGGGGTCTTGACCCTGTTCAATTAGAAATTGATTGGTTTTACTAAAATGCTGACATCCCAAAAATCCTCTATATGCAGATAATGGACTAGGATGTGGTGCTTCTAAAACAAAGTGTTTCGGATTGGTAAGCATACTCTTTTTCTTTTGAGCCGGAGCACCCCAAAGCAAATAAACAATTGGCCGATCTTGTTCATTTAAAATTCGAATGACTGCATCTGTAAATTTTTCCCATCCAATTCCACGATGTGAATTGGCCTCATGCGCTCGCACTGTCAATACTGTATTAAGCAACAGCACCCCCTGTTTTGACCATTTTACAAGGTAGCCAGTGTTTGGAATCGAGCACTTAAGATCTGCCTGAAGTTCCTTGTAAATATTTACAAGAGAAGGTGGTATATCTACGCCTGGTTTAACCGAAAAGCAAAGCCCATGCGCTTGCCCGATATTGTGATAGGGGTCTTGCCCTAAAATAACCACTCTCACATCCTCTAACTTTGTCAAATGAAATGCTTGAAACAAATCATTTTTCTCCGGGAAAACTGTGTGTTGCTCATATTCTTTTGTTATCACTTGAAATAATTCTTTATAATAAGATTTCTTAAATTCTGGTTCAAGTTTTTCTAACCATTGTCCTGTAATTGGTGGCATAATCAATCATTTTTCGCTACATTCTTACACGATTTTATCGTCTAATTGCAACGCCTCTTTCTTCTAAGAATTGTTTCACTTCTTTGATTTCCATTTCTTTAAAATGAAATAGTGATGCTGCTAGTGCTGCATCTGCTTTTCCCAGTGTCAATGCATCCAAAAAATGGTCCATTGTTCCTGCACCACCTGATGCAATAACAGGAATTTTCACATTCTCAGCAATTGTTTTGGTTAATTCTATATCATATCCTGCTTTTGTTCCATCACAATCCATGCTCGTTAAAAGGATTTCGCCCGCACCCAATTCACAGACTTTTATTGCCCATTCAACTGCATCCATTCCCATATCAATTCGACCACCATTTTTGTAAATATTCCATCCTGATCCATCTTGACGTCTTTTCGCATCAATTGCAACAACAACGCATTGGCTTCCAAATTTATCAGCAGCATCTGAAATCAATTGCGGATTTACAATTGCAGCTGAGTTAACTGAAATTTTATCAGCACCTTCTCGCAATATTTCCCTAAAATCATCAACCGTACGAATTCCACCACCAACTGTAAATGGTATAAACACTTGGCTTGCTACTTTTCGAACCATATCGACAACGGTACTACGTGCATCGCTAGATGCTGTTATATCCAAGAAAACCAATTCGTCCGCGCCTGCCTGATCATATGCTTTGGCAATTTCAACAGGATCACCTGCGTCTTGCAAATTAACAAAATTAACTCCCTTAACAACTCGACCGGCATGAACATCTAAACAAGGAATAATTCTTTTTGTATGCATCTTATCTGTCAACCTCCCTGCCAATTTTAACAAAATTATTAAGTATTTTCAGTCCCGTGGCAGAGCTTTTTTCTGGGTGAAACTGACAAGCGAATAGATTATCCTGTTCAACACTCGCATGGATTTTAGTCCCATACTCTGTGGTTGCAGTGACAATACTGGAATCTTTTGCACTTAAATAATAAGAATGCACAAAGTACACAAATGAATCCGCTTCAACACCCTGAAATAATTTTCCACTCCTTGGAAACTCTAAAGAATTCCATCCCATATGTGGAATTTTAATCTGATTTACTTCCGGTATTCTTAGTATTTCCCCTTTTAATAATCCGAGTCCATCTATTCCTGGATTTTCCTCGCTACTTTCAAATAAAAGCTGTAATCCCAAACAAATTCCTAAGAATGGAGTTTTACGCTCAACAATTTCAAGGATTACTTTTTCAAGATCATACTTTCGAATATTATGCATTGCATCCTTAAAAGCACCTACCCCTGGAAGAATCACTTTTTCTGCACATAATAGTTCATTACAATCCCTTGTAATAATCGCCTCTTCACCAAGATAATTTAATGCTTTCTCGACACTTCTTATATTTCCAGCATCATAGTCAATAATTGCAATCATTTTTTCCTCCAAAGTAATTCTGTTTTTTAGATTCTGCCTTTTAGGTTCTAGTTCTCAAAATCCAATTCTTCCTGTAATGGCTCTTCAAGTGGCTCTGTTGGTTGTTCTTTTTCCAAAGGTTCTTCCCCCATTGTCACGTCAGTACTTTCTCCCGAAATTCCAATCGCAGAATCACCATGAATGATTTCTATAATTGCATACGTATATGCTTCATTGGATTCAATTGCATTTAATTCCCTGGCTTTTTCGAACGAAATTCCATACTCCGTATCAAGTAATTGCTTGATTGTATCAAATACTTGATTATACTCCTCTACCATACCTTTTTCAGTAACCGCAAGAACATTTTGTTCATAGATTGCAGCCCCCTTGAGTAATGCATGCAACGCATGCTCTGGCTCTTCTAATGTCTTATAATTATTATAAGATTCAATCTGTCGTTCCAATTTAATCATATAAGTTGCTTTGTCTAATAAAATCTGATCACTTTTACTCAATGTCTTACCTGAAAAAGTCATATAAACACCTTTATAGTCTTTTTCATAGAACATTTGCCTCGTTTTTTGCATAACCAAAAAATTGGGAATAAAAAATACACTCACTAAAATAAGTACCATAATTGTTAAGCAGAGCGCAAATACTTTGGAAACAGTCTTTTTAGATACCTTTTTCCCATAATCTGGCGACTCGTCAATGGAAACGATCTTAACTTTCTTTTCCTTTTTAGGCTTCTTTTCTTTCTTAGACTTTTTCTTTTTACCGCCTTTTTGAGTTACCTCTCCATCCTCGTCTCGATCCTCAAAATCATCTTCCTCATTTTGCTGACTCGCACTCTTTTTCTTATCCTTTGATTTTTTTGACTTTTTATTTGCTTTCTCTTTTACTTCATCTTCGCCTTCTTCGTCCTCTTCATCTGCCTCAAGAAAAACATCTGCTAGTTTTGCAAAAAATGATTTTTTCTTACCAGCTTCTATACCTTCAGGATTGTCTGATAAAGTTCCTAGATTATCTGCGTCATTTAAGTCGCTATCCTCCGATTCGACATTAGACTTCTTGGTTTTTTTTTGAAACCACTTCTTTTTCTCTTTTTTAGAAGCATTTTCCTCTGCATCAGAAGTTTGTTCTGAATTTTCAGATTTTGCATCTACACTTTTATGATTATCCTGGCTTACTGTATCTTCTGGAACAAGTCGATTTAGCAAATCGAATAAATCTTCTTCGCCATCATCCCTTTTTTCTTCCTTACTTAAGAGCATATCAATTTCTGCCAAATCATCGTCAATACTTGATGATCCAAACAGATCTTCTAACCCTTGATTACTATCTTGCGTACGATTATCGCTTTCCATCATTTCCGATGAATTTTCTTGTGAATTCAGCATACCTAATAAATCATCCAACTCATTGTTAGAAGGCTCGCTTTTTGATTCTTCCTTCTCTCTGATCCCAAATAATGCATCCAAATCATCTAAATCCGCCATGTCGATTTCTAGTTCTTCTTTTACTTCTGGTGTTGGCTCTGAAATTGGCTCTAGCACTGGTTCCGGCTCTGGCTCTGGTTCTGGTTCTAGTTCTAGTTCTGGTTCTGGTTCTAGTTCTAGTTCTGGTTCTGGTTCTGGTACGTTTTCAGTTGCTGCAAACATTTTTGCAATTTCTTCTGGCGTTAAACGCTTATTGGGATCTGTCTGCTCTTCAACAATTGAATCTTCGTGAACGTCTTCCACTTCTGGTTCTAGCATACCTAAGTTTTCTTCTGCTTCTGAAAAGAAATCTTCAATCGACATTGCGTCAGTATCAGACGGATCATCTAACTCCAAAATCTCTTCGAAATCCGCCTCGGCTTGGATTTCTGGAGTGGATTCAGTCATGGCAAACATCTGCGCAATTTCTTCTGGTGTCAATCGTTTATTTGGGTCCACGGGTTCATCTATTATTGGTTCTTCTATTATTGGTTCTTCTATTATTGGTTCTTCAAGTTCCAAAGTGTCTAACTTTTCTTCAGCTTCTAAGAGGAAGTTATCAATCGAATTCGATCCTGGTTCAAGCTCAACTTGGACTTCTGGATCAGCTTGAACTTCTGGCTCAACTTGGACTTCTGGCTCATATTCGGCTTTTGTTTCTGATTCACCCAATAAGCCCAACTCTTCCTCTGAAGGATTATGAACTTCTTCGTTTATATTTGATGGCGTTTTATTACCTAATGCCTCTTGTAAAAGACGATCCAGATACTCTTCATTTGTACTCATAAAAAATCCTCCAAGGATTATTCGATATTACAGGATTAGTTTAACACACACCTTACGCTTAGACAAATAAATTTGATAAAAAGCAAGCGGAATTCTCCTGTTTTGAGTATGCTCTAACCGCAATTTCTTCTGATATTTGATAAAGTGATTCGTGGATCCGATAAAAGGTTGATTTTTGATTGAAAAAGGCTATTTTTTCAAACGGCCATCTGATAACACTTGGATATTTGAGATTGCATCCGAGTTCTAAAATTACAAGTTCTTGATTTAATGTTTTTTGCAACCACTTTGTATAAACTTCCCATTGAGGTAAATATCCCTTTTCAATATAAGCATTCGCCTGTATTGTATTTGGGACAAGTGGTGCGAAACAATGCGGACATCTTTCCAATGATCGCTCTGACTCTTTTTCTGTATCATATAGTTCATCCGTGCAAGCTTTCTCACACTGAAGAATTGTTTCTCTTCCACAGGGTTGTACAACCTTGTCAGAATTGATTGTTGTCTCGTATATTAATGGATCTGTAACCATTGATACAATGAAATAATCTTTATCCCGAACGAGCGTTTCAAGCACGCTATAGGCCTCTAGTATTACCTGTTTCTTAGCTCCATCTGGCATACTATCCCACTCTTCGCCGATTCCAATCAATACTTTATCTGCACTGCTAATTTTTGATAAAAAAGTGTCTGTGAAATTTTGTTCCATAATTACCTCCAATTTATAGGTTCAAAAATCAAAAAAAGAAGCCCCTGGCTTCTTCTTGAAGATGTAACAGCTCGTAGGGGAATCGAACCCCTGTTTCTGCCGTGAGAGGGCAGCGTCTTAACCGCTTGACCAACGAGCCATAGCATAAAAGTGTAATAAACACTTGTGTTTTCAACACCTGCTAATTTTATAATAAAATTGTATATTTTGCAAGCAAAATTTCTGAACCTCTTATCAATCTTTTGAATCCTCATCCATTACAAAATTCATTATTATATCAATTTTCGTCTTCTTGCTTCTGTTACTGCAGCTGTTTTACTGTTTACGCCTAACTTCTTGAAATTTTGTTTATTATGATACTTAATATTTTCAACCTTCAGTCCAATGGCATCTGCAATCTCAACACTTGTAAGCCCCTCCGCTTGTAGTTTTAAGATTTTCAGGGCGTTTTCATTAAAAGCCACTTCTTCTACAGCTTCCTTCAAATATCCCGGATAATAGAGCGCAATCTGTTCTGTTTCTAAAAACACTCGCTTCCCAAAATCCGTATCTTTTGATTGCCAAGTGGTCTCTTTTAATAATGGCAATATGCAAGCCCCCTCTTTTGAAATCACACGAATAAAAAAGTACTCCTTTGCATGATCTAGTGCTTTGCATAAAACATCATTCCACTTTTCACTTCCCATCCGAAACAGTGCAATTGAAATAAGTAAACTTGTCTCCATTTCAATATAGGTTCTTTGCATAAGTTCCGAATAATACTGTATACGATATAGTAAAGAAAGTGCTTTTTCATATTTTCCTAACATCAAATAAATCCTGACTTTAGTTAGGTAACGGTATCTCTCCATCGAAAAAAATTCCACTGTCTCGTCAGGTGCTTTTTCTAACCAACTAATTGCTTCAGCTGTCATTCCCTGATATAAACCAACTCGCACAAGCAGCGTTTCGAGATTAGGAAGAATTTTTAAAGCATTCTCATCAATTACTTTCTTTTGAAATCCAAAAATCAATTCCCTTGCATCCTCGATATGATTCGTTACAATATGTAATGATGTTAACACCCCGATTGCTGCAAATTGCTGTTCAATTTTTCCTCCTGCTTGCGACTGAATGATCCCCTTATTAACAAGATTGGCAATTTCATAACTATCTTCACCCTTTTCATAAAAGCTTTCTGCTAATGAAATGTTAAGCAATCCTTTCCCATATTTTCCAAGCGTTATTTCCAAAAACTTACCCAGTGTTTTAGCAATCTCTTTGTCTTTTTTACTCCATTCGCAAAAATCTTTCCCACCATTCATTACAGAGGGTAAATTACTAGTAACTGAGAATTCCGGCAATACAATACTGCGTTGTAAAATTAGGGTTCCAGCTGTTTTAATTACATCCAGCAATTGCATTACATTTCTATGTGGTAATCCAATATCTAAATAGAATAGCCACCCTCTAGCCGTTTTTCTAGTATTTGCATCAAGCGAATGCTCATGACTTTTTAACTCATCATACCAACGATCACTTTCTTCAACATCAAGAAGCATGGATGAAAGCATGCTCATTCCTGCCATTAACTCAATACTCTCGCGAATTTTATCATCCGATAAAGATAAATAGTATTTCTTCAGTTCCCCATAATACCCTGATGCAGGATTTTTTCTAGCATTAATAATCAATAAATTTGCAATTCGCTCTTCATCATGACACGCTTCATACATTCTAAGTGCATTTGGTATATCATCACAGAGTTCATAATATAGGCCCGCATTATAATAAAGGCGTTCCCATTTTTCTTTAGTATATTTTCGATATAATCTTCGTCTCATGGAATTTCTCATAGATAGCCTTATTTCATAGATTAATTTTCCACCAGACACTTCTTTAATATCCATGAAATTACCAATTTGAAGAGCCTCTTCAAGCATTTTGTCAACATTACTCTTACCAGAAATCATTTCCGCCAAGCGTTTGTCAAACTCGTCAACAATGGATACCTGTAGTAAAAATTCGTGTATCTCAGTATCCCACTGATCGTATACATGACAATCTAGATAGTCCCAAAAATCCGACCGTATTTTCTCAATATTTTTATCAGAAAATGGGTGCCCCTGTGCTAATGTCATTGCGATCAAGCGCATTATAACCCCAACACCTTTTGACACTTTCAGTATTTTCTCAAAATCAAACTCTGTTGGAATAATTCCCCAAAGCATCAAATATTGATTTAACTCAGTCGCTGTAAATAGAAGGTCATTCTCATCAATCAGCATAAATATTTTTTTGCAGTATAAGTGCATCAACCAAGAAGGAATTTTACTTCTTCCTGATAATATCAGCCAGACATCCTCACGATTTGCAAGTGTTTGTATCTGTTCCTGAATCTCATCACGAAAAGGATCATTGCTTAATAGATGTAAGTCATCAATAACAACTACTGTTTTCTTTCCTCCAACTGAAATAGAAAGCTCTTGAGCCAACAAATCAGACGCACTAAAATAGTAATAATTCCTTTTCCCCATATAATCTTTAATAAAAGATGTTTTTCCACTTCCAGATATCCCATATATATATACCGTTTGAAACATTGTCTGGGCAATTTTAATCTTCTTTTCAGCAGCTTTTGGCCTCACATAATATTCATCTTCACTATAAAATTGAGGTTTTGATTTATTTATTTGCTCAATCATTTTAGTCCCCTATTGTACTCTACTCTTCTATATAAAATTCAACTTCCCCATCAACACTGTCAAACAACACAATTTCCGAATCGTGAGACTGGTTTGATAAATCAACCACTTCAAACATAAAAGCAAAACTTCCATCCTCTAGGCTCATTTCTTCAAATCGTGTTGACTCACTTACTGTAATTGTTTCCGCCTCAAGTTCATAGGTTTCTTCTGATTCGTCTGATAGACTTGTCCCGTACAATATGGGTGTAATTTGATCGCCCGGTTTGAGTATAATTAGTTTCTTATCTCCCATTTTAGAATCTTCTTCGCTTTCTTTTCTAGCTCCTAGAATACTATACGCATCTTTCTCATAGTCATAGGATACACGCAATACACACGCTTCATTATTGATATATACTGGAACAGAATAAAGGTTATATTCCTCTTCCTCCTGCGTGATTTCCATATAGCATAACACCCCGTCAATTGAGCCCCAGACACCACGGAAATTATCTTCGAAAACACCCGTTTCCCAATCCATATACAAATCATTGTCCCTACCCAAAAAGATCAATAAATCCTCTTCTTCGTCCATATATGCCAGATTAAAAAAAACACTCTTTACTGCATCAAGCATTGTTTGATCCAAGGTAATTCTTGCATAGTTATCTTCTGTAATTTCAACAGGTATTTCAAACTCATCTGAAGTATCTGTTTCGTCGACATTTTGAAACGCCTCCATAGAACCGCCTGTAACAGACTGCTCTATAAATCGAACATATTCGTCATTGGATGTTATTTCTCCAAATCGAGTGATTTCATTTAAATCACCATTATACGAATAATAAACGGAAAGTCCCGAAGAATTTTGACGATATTCCCCATTTACTTTGTAAATGACTACTTCTGAAAGAGCCTTTAATATTTTATCAGATGTTTCTGGTAATAAATCCTTTGCATTACTTACCAGACTCCCTAAATCCACCATGTTTGAATATCCGTCAACTTCTGTATTTCCTCCATAGTTTTCTGCTTTAGCAGCACTTCTGGCAAAATTACTATACATTGAAGGCTTATGTTGTGCTTGGTTAAGCATTTCTTTTCCCATTTCATGAAATGCATTTGTCAGTTCCTCTGTGTGTGACAAATCTAGAACCGAAAGTGTGATTTCATCCTCAGTCATATAAATCTCACACCCTTCGACATAGGTATCGCAAATCACTTTACCAATGTGTGCACCATTTGTTCCATTTTCATTGTCAAATAC
>CAZWNX010000015.1:19069-22892 GCA_964635395.1 uncultured Lachnospiraceae bacterium | reverse complement strand
AAAAAATTTTCAAATGTTTTGGCATCTCCCATGTTGGATTTCTCAGTTTCATCTACCAACTGGATATCACTATTTTGATAGACATATCGCTGATTCATACTTGGGTCTACAAAATCATTCATCCACTCAGATGCCCCACCTGTTTCTATAACAACAGTTACATTATCAGGCAAGCTCACTTCCATCATCTCCGCCAAATCGTCTGTTGCCGCTCCATCTGCGCTTTCAAGATCACTTCCACATAGATACCAATAAATTGCCCATGTATCATTCGGATCATATAATGTGGTATCCATGTTATCATCCCACTTATTATCTGAAACCATATTTGAATTACTATCTTCAAGCTGATACTTATCACAACCACTTAATAACACAAAACCCATGCAGATCACAAACAGTAGTCGCCACTTAATCATAATTATCTCCCCATCAAACTGATTTCAATACCTTCCTAATTTACTTAGGTACGAAAAAACTTGTAATACTGAACCCAGTTGGCATTGGAATTGTAAACATGTAAATCGTTGCAACTAAAAAGCTAACTAAAGATATTGCAATTACAAAATACTTGTTTTTCTCACTCTTGAAGCTTCCAGCAATACCTAATAGAAACAGAACAACTCCATAAATAACAGTTACTAGTCCAAACGCATCCCCGTCTTGATTATCCTTTTGTCCATTTTTCAGGGTTGTTTCCGACTCTTCTAATAATTCACTCGCACTTGTAAAATAAGTTCCAAGAAAGTCTTCATTGGTAAATGGTGACACCATTGCCTCTTCTTTGCTCAACCATTTCATGACATTTTGAACTGGATCATCACTTTCATAGTCCCAATCCCAACCTATCACAGAAGCCATTTCTTCTGACAAATTATCATCTAACTTAAAAAACAATTTGTAAGCTATCTGATCTACTGTTGCTTGATCATTCTTATCCTGTGCAAAAATAATTTCCACTTGTAAATCACTTACTTCATTCCATAAGAGCATATCTTGCATCATTTTTTGCATTCCTGCATTATATTCTGAATTCCCTTCAGCTGCCAGATTATTACTTGTCGCATAATTTGTTGCTTGGTTTCCACCGTGTAAAGATCCAATCCAGCTTGCCCATGCTGTCAATAGTGCTGTAATGCCAAGCATGATTACAACAACAATTTCTAATATCTTATCAATATCCTTTGGTTTTTTATCATTTTTCACCACTTCTTTTTCCACTTCTTTTTCCAATACTTCTTCTTTACTCATATTAATCTCCATTCTCATTCTTCTTATTTAGTCTCAACTAAATTCCCATTTGATTGATTTGCTCAGCTGTTTTCGTAGCTAGCTCCATGCACCGCTTTTTCGTATTACCAAATGCTCCCGATAATCCTGTAATTCCACCAGTCAACTTATCCAGTGCCATATTTGCTATTAGATTCTCAATCCCAACTGGTTGAGCGCTTCTTTGAACGCTGAAATTACCTTTTGTTCCTAATATCTGCACTTGATTATTATTATCAAGTTGTGGGAATGCAATTACTAAAGCAAATCCATTCTTTACAAGTGCTGGTTCCCCAGCTTCAAAAGACACTCCCTTGATTTTTTCATAAAGCTCCTCCATGGAATACTTTTCTTTTAGTTTTAACTTTTCCACTCTTACTCCTAGTGCATCTTTTAATCCCATAATTTTCCTCCTAAACATTCACTTTCTTTTCATACATGAAATACTAGCAAATTGGATTCAAAATAGCCACTACCCAAAAGGGTAGTTTGGGTAGTTTTATCACACTAAGGCAAAATCAAATAAACTAATCTGATTTGTATTTGGGATGTCCCCTAACAAATTCAATTCGCCCATTAATTCAATTACCGTTTTAGAAACTTTTGTTCTTTGACGTAAATCATCCCTTGATAAGTAAGGCCCATCTTTGGCCGCCTCCATAATTGCCTCGGCTGCTTTTTCACCCAATCCATCAATACTACTTAAAGATGGCATGATTTTTCCATCAATGATTTGAAATAATCTTGAATGCGCACGAAACAAATCAATCGGCATAAACTCAAATCCTCTTGCATACATTTCTTGTACGATACGCATATCTTTAAAGGTATCTTGCTCTTTTTTACTCAAAGTATCTTTTCTCTTACTGTAATCTTTCATTACTTCTTCTAAGTGTTGTTTCCCCTGACACATAATCTCATATGAAAATCCAGAAGCTCTGATACTAAAAAATGCAGTATAGTAAGCCAACGGATAATTCACTTTATAATATGCAATTCTCCAAGCCATCATTACATACGCTGCTGCATGGGCCTTAGGAAACATATATTTAATCTTTTTGCATGACCAAATATACCAGTCTGGTACATTTGCCGCTAGCATTGCCTCTTCCCATTCCGGACGAAGCCCCTTTCCCTTTCTGACACTTTCCATGATTGTAAAGGATAACCCTTCTTCAACCCCCATATTAATCAGGTAGGTCATAATATCGTCCCTTGTACAAATTGCTGTTGAAATAGTCGCTTTTCCTTCTTCGATTAATGTTTGTGCATTTCCTAACCACACATCCGTCCCATGTGACAATCCTGAAATGCGCACCAAATCCGAAAAACTCGTTGGTTTTGTATCAAGTAACATTTGAATAACAAAATCCGTACCAAATTCTGGAATGCCCAAAGCACCCAACGGGCATCCACCAATTTGTTCTGGTCGTATTGAAAGAGCTTGTGTGCTCTGGAATAGAGTCATAACCTCTTTATCATCTAATGGAATGGTAATTGGATCAACTCCAGTCAAATCCTGTAACATCTTAATCATGGTTGGATCGTCATGACCCAAAATATCTAATTTGAGTAGATTGTGATCTATTGAGTGGTAATCGAAATGCGTTGTAATGATATCTGTTGTAGTATCATTTGCTGGATGCTGAATTGGTGTAAAACTATTAATATCCTCACCAAGCGGCAATACAATAATTCCTCCTGGATGTTGACCGGTAGATCTTCTGATTCCAGTACAGCCCTCTACAATTCGATTTATTTCGCAACTCCGTTTATGTAATCCCCTCTCTTCATAGTACTTTTTAACAAAACCAAAAGCCGTTTTATCCGCTAAGGTTCCAATCGTACCAGCACGATATGTCTGCCCTGCTCCAAAAATTACTTCCGTATATTTGTGCGCTTTACTCTGATACTCTCCCGAGAAATTCAAATCAATATCTGGTTCCTTATCTCCCTTAAATCCCAAAAAAGTTTCAAACGGAATATCAAACCCTTCCTTTTTAAGCATTGTACTACACTCAGGACATTCCCGATCTGGCATGTCAATTCCTGCGGCACCCGTATATTTCCTTACTAATTCAGATGTAAAATCCGAATAATGACAATTCGGGCAATAGTAGTGTGGTGAAAGTGGATTAACTTCTGTAATTCCAGACATTGTTGCTACAAAAGAAGATCCTACCGATCCTCTCGATCCCACCAAATATCCATCTTCCATTGATTTCCATACTAGTTTTTGCGCAATAATGTACATTACCGCAAATCCATTTGAAATAATAGAATGAAGTTCTTTCTTTAATCTCTTTTCAACAACTTCTGGCAAAGGTTCGCCATATAATTCATTTGCTCTCTTGTAACAAATGTCGGTCAAAATTTTATCACTATCTGCAATTATAGGTGCGCATTTATCTGGTCGAACCGGACTAATTGCTTCGATTTCATCTGCAATAAAATTCGGATTAGTAATGACAACTTCTTTTGCCTTTTCTTCTCCTAAATAGCCAAATTCCTCTAACATTTCCTGGGTTGTATGCAGATATAAAGGTGCCTGATC
>CAZWNX010000015.1:13099-18969 GCA_964635395.1 uncultured Lachnospiraceae bacterium | reverse complement strand
TTCCCCTGCCTCACAGGCAGACCCAATAATTAAGCCCTCACGATGTTTTTGAATGAGGCTTTTTGGAATTTTGGGACTTTTGTGAAAGTAATTCAAATGTGAATTTGAAATCAAGGTATACAAGTTTACCCTTCCAATATCATTTTGGGCAAGGATAATGCAATGATTAGATGGCATTTTTTTGATTGTGTCTTCATTTTGCATTCCGATTGCATTCAGCTGTTCTAAATTGACAACCCCTTTTTCAAGCAGTTTTTCCACAAAAACCAACCAGATTTTAGCAGTTACTTCCGCATCATTGACAGCTCTGTGATGTCCTTCAAATTCAATTTTAAGCGTTTTTGCAACAAGGTCTAATTTATGCTTTGCTTGATTTGGTAAGAGTAATCTCGACATTGCCAACGTATCTACATAGGTAAAGTCAAAATCCAGTCCAAGTTGTTTTGATTTCTCACGAATAAAACCCACATCGAACGATGCATTGTGGGCTACAAGCACACTATCCTTGCAAAATTCCAAGAATTTAGGTAATACTTCATTGATTTTAGGAGCATCCATAACCATTTCATCGGTGATTCCAGTGAGTTTTACAATTTGATAGGGAATTGGTTCTTGTGGATTAATAAACGTCGAAAATCGGTCAACAATCTTTCCATTTACTAATTTCACAGCTCCTATTTCTGTTATTTGATTTCCCACTGCTGAAAAACCTGTGGTTTCAATATCAAAAATCACATAACTATGATTGAAATCCTGCTTCTTCACATGAACCGCAATTTCCAATAAATCATCTACAATATAGGCCTCTACACCATAAATAATCTTAAAAAAGTCATTTTTATCTGGTGGTGGTAATTCATTCGCTTTACATCGTTCCTTCTCTTTGTACCACAACTCATCCCATGCATGAAGCGCTTCTGGAAAAGCCTGTACAACTCCATGATCTGTTATTGCAATCGCTTTATGTCCCCACTCATAAGCACGTTTGATGATTGCTTTTGCATCCGACACCCCATCCATGTCACTCATCTTCGTGTGGCAATGCAATTCAACTCTTTTTTGGATATTGTGATCCATTCTTGAAGTTGTAAAGTTTGCAATTTTCTTAATTCCAACAACAGAGCCAATGGTTAATTCAAAATCAAATTTATCAATGGAGGTCATCCCTTTCACTTTAAGAAAAGCACCTTTATAGAGAGACTTCTTAAGGTCATCTAAAAACTCATTTTTACAAAACAACTTAACTGTAATCGTATCTGTAAAATCCGTAATTGGAAAACTGATTAAGGTCTTTTCCCCACGTATTTCACGCATCGTTACATCAAGGACTTTTCCTTTTACTGTGATTTCTTCCATCTCGCCTTCAATGGCGTTCATTAAGACCGTTTCTTCATCTACTTGGTTTCCAAAAATAATATCTGGGTCATCCGACTTTTTTTCTTTTCGAAACCATGTGTTTTTTGTTTTTTCAATTGGTTTTTTGGATTCATCCACTTTTTCTATGCTTGTTCCTTGTGAAATTGTTCCTTGTGAGATTGTATCCTCATCAGTTCCCTGATTTATGGCGTAATTTGAAATCTGAGAAACTTTTTTCTGAATTTTGTAGTCATCTTCTTCCCTAGAAGAATTCGACTTTGCTTCATAATACTCACTTTGAATTGTAACGCCAAGTCCAAATCTTTCATTCATTATTTTATCAAGAATATGAATGAGCTCTGGCTGCTTCATTTTTGTTATTTCTGTATCTTCAAGCAATAGTAATAGTAAACTACTATCTTTAAAAACCACCTTTGCTTTCTTGAAAATTCCATGTAAAACAGGGCTATATTCCTTCAATTCATAAAAAATACTTTCCTTATACAATTCCAACCATTTTTCCGGTGTATATAGGGCCGACAATTGATAGGACTCAATTATTTTTACCACTACTTTCTTGGTACCCCAAATTTGTTTAAGAATTTCTTCTTCCATCTGAAATACATATTGTTTTTCAATAAAGTGGGTGCTTGAAGTAAATATGCGCATACGATCTTGTTGTTTTGACATTACAATTTTCGAGATGGTCACCTCTTCAAATAAATTCTTAAGAACTTCATTCACTTTTATTGTTGGGAACACTTCAAAAAATTGTTTTGTCATTTCGTCACATCCTCACGATTTATTCCTCATGATTTTATTCATGATTCCAATGAAGTAATTCATCTCTAAGAGCTTCTAGTAGCTCATTCTCTGGAACTTTTCGGATGATTTCGCCCTTTTTAATAAGCAAACCTTCATTGATTCCACCAGCAATTCCAATATCTGCTTCTCTTGCTTCACCAGGTCCATTTACTACACATCCCATAACTGCAACCTTTAAATCAAGCGGTATATCCTCAACCATCGTTTCCACATCATTTGCCAGTTTTACTAGGTCGATATTCGTTCTTCCACAGGTTGGGCATGAAACCACTTCAATTCCACCTTTTCGAAGTCCCAATGTCTTCAAAATCAGCTTAGCTGTCTTAATCTCTTCAACAGGATCACCTGTTAATGATACGCGAATGGTATCTCCAATTCCTTGATTTAGAATAATACCAAGTCCTACACTAGATTTGATATTTCCCCCCCACAACGTTCCTGATTCTGTAATTCCAACATGAAGAGGATAATTTGTTTTACTCACGATTTCTTCATGTGCCTGTATGCACATCAAAACGTCTGAGGTTTTAATGCTCACAACAATATTTGTATAATCAAACTCTTCAATCATTCTAATCTTATCCATTGCACTCTCAACAATTGCTTTTGCACATACCCCATGGTACTTCTCTAAAAGTTCTTTCTCCAAAGACCCACCATTCACACCCACTCGAATAGGAATATTTTTTGATTTTGCAACTTCAACAACTTGTTTTATTTTATCTAATCCCCCTATATTTCCGGGATTTATTCTTATTTTGTCTGCACCGTTTTCCATTGCCATAATTGCCATTTTATAATCAAAATGAATATCTGCCACTAATGGAATCGAAATTTGTCGTTTGATTTCTGCAATTGCCCTAGCCGCAGCTTCGTTAGGAACAGTCACTCTTACGATATCACAACCAGCAGCTTCAAGTCTTCGTATTTGCGATACAGTTTCTGAAACCTGATCTGTTTTTGTATTTGTCATGGATTGGATTAATATTGGATGATTTCCACCAATCACTTTATTTCCGATTTGAATTACTTTTGTATTACTTCTATGCATGGTTCCCTTCTCCCTTCATTTGAAATCAACTGAAAATATTATAGCATAATTTTCTTTCAATAACTAGAAATCCTTATGGGTTTTAAGAATGCGATATCGATCTACAATTTCGTTTTTATGATTTTTTTCAAGCTTCTTTTTGTACTGTATATAACACAAACAGCTGATTAAAAATGTAATACAGGGCAACCAAAACGCCCTTATTTCAAAACAAACTATAACGCAAAACTGTACAATAGAAAGGCAATATGTTGTCAGGAAGGCACACATGAAGAACGTGGGATAATGACTCTTTTTTTGGTAAATACAATCCCAATCATATATAAAATGATTAATACTTTGATATCTTTCATATGGATTCAATTTAATACATTTTTCAATCACCCTATTTTCCTCGGAAAACGGGCCCCCAAAGGACTGTTCACACCTTATAAATTGTTCTCCATATGGCTTCTCTCCATACAAAAGTTCATGCAAAATAACTCCCAAAGAAAAAATGTCGATCGTATAGCTTTCATACCCAGTATCCATTAATCCAAGGTATTCTTCCGCCCCATATTGTTCTGGAGCTGCATATCCCTTGGTTCCAACACCTTTTTTTTGCATAGAGCAGGCTGTCCCAAAATCAATGAGTTTAATTCTATCTTGATCATCAATCATGATATTGGAGGGTTTTAAGTCCCCGTAAAATATAGGTACGACACTATAATGTAATTCTTTCAAAGCTTGTGCAATTTGCTGACCGATCCTACAAATTGAATTCAAATTAACACTGGTTTGCTTTTGCATATACTCCTTTAAATTAATACCCTCAATATACTCCATAACCAAATAGGCATACTCATCTTCTCTAAAACAATCCAATAATATTGGAAAATATTGACTCCTTATCTTTTTAAGAATCATTAATTCCCTTTCAAAATTTTCTTCATTTGAAAATTCAATTTCTTTTAGGGCACGAAGACAATTTAACCGAATATCATTGACTAAATATACAACTCCACTTCCACCTCGTCCAAGTTCTCTAATCACTTGATATTTTCCATCTCTGTACTCATTTTTA
Organism: uncultured Lachnospiraceae bacterium; assembly: GCA_964635395.1. Lineage (GTDB taxonomy): Bacteria > Bacillota > Clostridia > Lachnospirales > Lachnospiraceae > CAZWNX01. The sequence continues at coordinate 14,674 of CAZWNX010000015.1, read as the reverse complement.
TATATACTTTTCTGACGCTCCAAACAACCCCCTATAATTCTATATAAATCGCTGACATATTATCCTTTTCACCACGTTTTATATTTCTTTTTGCAATCTCACCTAGGCTCTTATTATGATTACTACATGAGTCCTTTCTATGAGAAGATAATAGTTTCATAATTTTTTGTCTTCCATAAACATTTATAAACCCGTCTGTCGCAACAAGAAAACTCGTTTTATTTCTATAATATCCATGATGCACTTCTGGAATAAAGTTCTGTTTTAGGCCCATACACTTTGTCAGTGTATGCAAATTCAAGCGATGCTCTTTTGTAAGCTGTATTGCAAATCGGTTCATTAAATAAATTGGACTATCACCTAAATGAAAGGTATAGTACTGATTATTAAATAGAATTAATACGCTTGCAGTCGTCCCAAGTTTCATTTTCTTTATTTCGCTATATTGATTTAACGCATCATTTGCCTTTATAAAACATTGTTTCCCAATTCCAATTAAATAGTTTATTTTCTTTCCCTCAAGAATCGCTGGAATAAAATTATAAACAAACTCTTGTTCCAACTTTGTTATTGCATATAGGCTTGCAATTTCACCATTTTGCACTCCACCCATTCCATCACATACACATACAAATAAAACTTCCCCTAGCTTTGTTTGAAAACTTCGCGCTAAAATGGAATCTTCATTTTTGAGTTTTGTACAACCTTTCTCCCAAACAAAAGACACTTTTGCTATAGAATTGTTTTTCTTTTTTTTAAATGTGTTTTTTAATCGAACAGTAACCATAGATTTCCTTTATGAAATGACGTGGACTTCATTATAGATTCATAACTATATCAGTACAATGTAAAAAATAACCAAAAAATCTCGAAAGCCTAAATGCCTTCGAGATTTTGATTCTCTGAATTTTAAAATAGTCTTGAAATATCCTGAAACAAAACCAATACCATAATAATCATTAATAACACAAAACCCATGGCATGCACAACACCTTCTTGTTTTGGTGGCACCGGCTTTTTACGTACTGCCTCAATCAACAGAAACGACAATCTTCCTCCATCTAGCGCTGGAATTGGCAATAGATTCAAGACTCCCAGATTGGCGCTTAATAAAATGGTAAACATCAACATATTCATAAATACATAATATAATCCATCATCTTTTGACTGCGTATAAATATCTTTGACCGTGGTTGCCATACCTACTGGACCTGATAACTCTCTCACACTTACTTGTCCTGTAAATAGCATTCCCAAACTCTTAATTGTTACATCAACATAATACTTTGTTTCATAAAAACTATATTCAAGAACCTGCAATGGTTTTAACTTTTGATATTGGTTAACCATCCGCAGCCCAAGGTAATATCGTTCTTCTTCTTCATTATATTTTGGTTTCAAAGTAGTCTGATACTCTTTGCCATCCCGCTTATATCTTATTTCAATTGGTTTCCCACTTTGAAACATTGAGAAAAAACTGATTTCTCTAAAAATATGAATTGTTTGATGATCCATTTTTGTAATGATATCTCCCGGTTGTAGACCAGCCTCATATGCCGCACTTTTGGGTTCAAT
>CAZWNX010000015.1:0-12999 GCA_964635395.1 uncultured Lachnospiraceae bacterium | reverse complement strand
AAAATTCGAAGTGCATATTGAATTGAATTTCTTTTAAATTTGATGATTGCAGGTCCCATTCCAACAGAAAATTCAATCACTTTGATATTATTTTTTCTAGCAATCAAAAAATGTCCTAATTCATGTGCAACTACAATAACTGAAAAAACAAGAATGAAGATAAAAAAACTCACGACATTATTCATCCCCTATTCCACCTGCTTTCAATTGCTTCATAACATGCCTTCTCGGTATCCAAAATTTGTTCTAAATTTGGTTTATCAATCCACTCAATTTTATCCATTGCACTTTCAATGACTTGCGAAATCTCAAGAAATCCAATTTTTCTTTCTAAAAACAGTGCAACTGCGCATTCATTTGCAGCATTCAGTATTGTTGGTAGATTTCCGCCCTTTCGAAATGCCTGATAGGCTAAACGTAATGCTGAAAATACATCTTGATCCGGTATTTGAAAAGTTAATTCTTGCAACTTCATAAAATCCAGTTGATTTCCTTTCATTTCCAACCGATTCGGATAAAAAAGTGCATATTGAATTGGCAATTTCATATCTGGAACACCAAGTTGTGCCATGACTGCCTTATCCTTAAATTCTATCATGGAATGAACAATACTCTGTGGGTGAACGACTACTTGCACTTGCTCAGGCGTTACATCAAACAACCACCCTGCCTCCATTACTTCAAGACCTTTATTTACCATTGTTGCACTATCAATCGTAATTTTCTTTCCCATTGACCAGTTCGGGTGCTTTAATGCATCTTCTAATGTTACATGTTCTAATTCCATTTTAGTTTTTCCACGAAATGGACCTCCAGAAGCTGTCAAAATTATTTTCTCAATTTCTTTTGGATTTTCTCCATTTAAACACTGAAAAATTGCACTGTGCTCGCTATCTACTGGAAGAATTGAACAATGATTTTTCTTTGCTAAGGGCATAATAATATGCCCTGCTGTTACAAGTGTCTCCTTGTTGGCAAGTGCAATATCTTTACCCGCTTCAAGAGCAGCAATCGTTGGTCGTATTCCAATCATTCCAACGAGTGCCGTCACAACTACTGAAACTTCTGGCAAGGTAGATATTGTAATCAAACCTTCCATTCCAAATAATACTTTTGTATTCAAATCCTTGATTCTTGTTTGCAAATCAAGTGCATCTTTTTCTTCCCAAAGAACTGCATACTCTGGCAAAAACTCACGAATTTGTTTTTCAAGCAACGCCACACTTTTACCTGCAGCGATTGCCTTAACTCGCAATTTATCAGAATGTTCTCGAACAATTTCTAGTGTTTGAGTTCCAATTGAACCCGTTGATCCCAAGATTGAAATTATCTTCATCTGGTTCTCCTAACTCTTATAGTAATTAGATTGTAATAAAAAAACCGCCAAATAATATATCATTGGAGCAGTAAAAATAACACTATCAAAACGATCCATAATTCCACCATGTCCCGGAATGACCGCTCCATAATCTTTGATTTCTTGATTTCTCTTAATTGCAGAAGCTGCCAAGTCACCAATCTGACTAATAACTGCTCCTACAGCAGAAATGAATGGAAATATCCACATATAGTTTTGTTCTACCACATTTAACTGAACCAAAACCAGCGCATAGATAAACCCAACAATTGCCGAACCTGCGATTCCACCGATTGCTCCTTCAATTGATTTTTTTGGACTTAACGTTGGAGCTAATTTATGTTTTCCAATTGTCATCCCTACTAAATATGCACAGGTATCACAGATCCAAGAACTAACAAAAATCAACCACACAATATAGATTCCATGGTCAAGTTCTCTCGTTAAATAAATATAGGAAAGCATGATTGGTGCATAAATGAACGCAAAGATAGATGCTACTACTTGATTTGCATGAAATTTGGGGAATGTGAATACATATACCATCATACTCAGAATAATCGATAATGTAATCGTCAGCATAATGTATGTTTCCGTTTCACCAAAATAACGCACACCATAGTATGCTAATATTGAAAGACACCCAATAACTTCTAATGCATTTATCCCTTTTTTTAGTTTATTTTTCGAATGTACTTTCATAGCTTTTTGCATTTCAAAATAAGCCACAAAAGATACAACAACTAAAAATAAGAACAGAAAATTCCCGCCAAAATACATTAATGAAGCTAACATAATCACTAAAACCACACTACTTGCAAACCGCTTCCAGAACATACCTGTCTCCATTTCTATTCTTCATCAACAAGCCCAAATCTTCTATTCCTCATTTGATACACATTGATTGCTTTTTCTAATTCTTGTTTTGTAAATTCAGGCCACAAAACATCTGTAAAATACAATTCAGTATATGCCAATTGCCATAGTAAGAAATTTGATATTCTTTGTTCCCCACTCGTTCGGATCAACAAATCTGGATCTGGTATCCCCTTGGTATCTAAAAACTCTTCAAGTTCTGTTCCTGTGATTTCAATACTGTCTTGATCTATCTTTAGCATCTGTTTCTCTTTTAATAATTGATTGATAGCGCGGATGATTTCATCTCGACTTCCATAATTAATCGCAATTTGAAAATGAAGACCATCATTATTTTGGGTTGCCGATTCCAGGCGCTCTATCGTTTCCCGAATATCTGAATCTAAGCCAGTTTTATCACCCAATACCCTAACACACATTCGATTTTTTTCAGCTGTTTTTAGACATGTTTTCATATAACTTCTCAAAAGCTTCATAAGAGCATCTACTTCGCCCTTTGGTCGATTCCAGTTTTCTGTTGAAAAAGCATATACTGTTAAATACTGTATCCCCATCTTATATGCCTCTTCACATATCACTTCAACATTTTTACTGCCTTGGACATGTCCATAATTTCTTGGCATCCCCATTTTTTTGGCAAATCTTCCGTTTCCATCTAGAATAATTGCCACATGTTTTGGTATTTGCATTTTTTATCCCATCCATATTATCTTTAAAAAGGGGATCAGTGGACATCTCCTCTGTTCCCCTTCTTCTCTAATTAAACAGTTAAAATATCTTTTGACTTATCTTCTGCTAATTTGTCGATATCTTTAATATATTTATCTGTTGCTTTTTGAATTTGTTCTTCAAGTAGTTTCACTTCATCTTCAGAAACTTCTGCTTTTCCAAGTTTTTTGAATGCATCATTTCCATCTCTTCTGATATTACGCACTGCAACTTTTGCATCTTCCGCTTTTTTCTTGATATCTTTTACCAGGTCTTTTCTTCTCTCTTCTGTTAATTCAGGAAAAATAAGACGAATAACAACTCCATCATTGGAAGGATTCAGTCCTAAATCAGATGTAAGAATTGCTTTTTCTATTTCTTTAATTAAGTTTTTCTCCCATGGAGCAATTTGAATCATTCTTGGTTCTGGAACAGAAATATTACCAACCTGCTGAATTGGCGTTGGTGTTCCATAATAATCCACTTTGATTTTATCTAATACATGTGGATTTGCACGACCAGCTCTAATTGTTACATAGTCTGCCATTAAGTGTTCATATGCTTTCTGCATTTTCTCTTCATATTGTTTTACTCTGCTATCCATTGTTTTTCCTCCAATACATTATTCAACAATTACTTTTGTTCCCGAAAAAGTACCCGTTAATGCCTCAACGATACTGTTTTCTTCTTGTAATCCAAATACCGATATGGGCATTTTATTATCCCTGGCTAAAATCGAAGCAGTCATGTCCATTACCTGAAGATTTTTGCGAATTACTTCGTGAATGGATAATGTGTCATATTTTACCGCTTCAGGGTTTATTTGTGGGTCATCATCATAGACTCCATCAATTGATTTTGCTAATAATATTTCATCTGCTTCTACTTCTATCGCTCTTAACACAACGCCTGTATCTGTCGAAAAAAAGGGATGTCCCGTTCCTCCTGCAAAAAACACAACTCTTCCTTTGTTAAAATCCTTTACCGCACGATCTTTTGAAAACAGTTTGGTAAACGTTGAACATTCAAACGGTGTTAAAATAGTTGTTTGCATACCTTCACTTCTAAATATTTCAGATACATAAATACAATTCATAACAGTGGCAAGCATTCCAATTTGATCTGCCTTCGTTCGATCAATACTCTCACTCGTTCGACCTCTCCAAAAATTTCCACCACCTATTACAATACCGATTTGAATGTCCTTTTTCATGATTTCAAAAACTTGTTTAGCAACTTTTCGGACGGTCTCTTCGTCAAACCCCGTCTTCTTATCACCAGCAAGTGCTTCTCCACTCAATTTCAACATTATTCTCTTCAAGCTACACCTCCACCTATTATAACACTTACTTTTTATTTACTTTCACATTCTTATAATCATCAAAGAAATTCGTTGGATTCACATCAGCATAGCATTGTGAGCACATACCTTCAATCACAGCCCCATTATTAATCTGAACAGACTTAGACTTAATATTTCCCATAACAATTGCTGAAGAATCAAGAATAACCGGTCCTCTTACATCAATATCACCTTTTACCGCTCCTGCAATTACTGCGCTAGTTGCTATAATATTACCCAAAATCACAGAACTTTGTCCGATCTTAACAGATCCTTGAGCATTGATTTCTCCAACAATATGAGCACCATCCGCAAATACTTCATTTGCTTTGGAATTCCCCTGTATTTCACCAGTTGCATTTAACTTACCAAGCACATCAATATCACCGATAATCACTCCAAGTACTTGAAGCGACCCTGTTGATTTAATATCACCTGTTATCGTCATTCCATTGGTAATTGTCGCCGTTTCATCACTTGCTTCAGATGCTACATTCAATAATTCTTGATTTTCTTGCATTTTTACTGTATCCTCTCTGCCCACTTTATGATTTGTATCCTCTGCATTGACTCCAACCACTAGATCTTGTATGTTCTCAATCACTTGCATTTTATCCACTTCCACAGGATCTACTTCTTGCGCCTCAACGTCTTGCGCTTCTATTTCTTCTATTTTAGTTTCTTCTATTTTGATTTCTTCTTGTTTTACTTCTTCAGATTCCATTTTTGTCAGATTATTCACTGATTGTGCCAAATCTTCTTCACTCAATAAATTGCTTTCCAAATAACGTTCTTGATCCTCTTGATCCTGCTTATTCAAAATGAATTTTTCAAGTTCCTCTTCCGAGAACAAGGCCTCTCCAGAGAGTTCTTCATCCAATCCATCTTCGTCTGTCGAAGAAATCTCGCTAGATCCTAGTAATTGATCGAGTTCTTCCATAGATATCTCAATCTCTTCTTTTGATTCAATATCTTTTAATTCGATGTCTTTTGATTCAATAGTATCCGATTTATTATTTGCCTCTTGATTTACAACTTCTTTGTCGTCATCCGTTCGAATTTCACTGACTGCCTGCGATAAATCCAACTTAAGATCTTGAAAAAAACCCATTTTATTTCCTCCATTTATTGTTTGATATGCTGTTCACCTAATCCGACTTTGTTTCATTCTCAGCAAAATTGGCTCGCACCGTTTCAACGCTAACATGCTGAATTGGCTTTGTCTCTTGTGTGATTGGTAATAATTCTAATCCCGGCGTAGCAACCAGCTCATCAAGCATACTTGGCAATGCACTTACCGTTTCTTGTTTATTTACTCCATCATGAAGCAAAACGATACAATCCGGAAACTTCTTAACGTTTACCAATACATTTGCAACCAATTGATTGGTAGGTGTTTCCTTACCATTTGCATCTTGCGAAGAAACATTCCAATCAAAATAATGTATTCCCAAATCATCCAACCTCAGAATTAAATGTTTCATATCCAAGGTGCTTACTTTATTACTACTACCACCTGGAAATCTCAAAATAGATACTTTTTGCCCCGTCGTTTCAAATAGGAAATCCTGCAATTTTTTAATATCCTGCAAAAATGCATCTTCCGAACGATATATTTCATCATATTTATGACTAAACGAATGTAGACCTAACGCATGTCCATCAGCCACAATCCTTTTATATATTTCAATACTTTTCTCATCCGTTTTTCCTACCACGAAAAAAGTCGCTTTTACATTATATTGTTTCAAAATATCCAAAATCTCGTTAGTTCGATCACTTGGTCCATCATCAAAAGTAAGGTACACTCTTTGGGTGGTTTCTTCCTTTACTTTACTTGAATCATTTTGCGATAATGAGTCTGTCAGCATTGTATCTTGAATGACTACATCTTCATTCTCACGGAATGTATCTATATGATTATCTGAAACGCTTACTTTATTCTCATTACCTAATAACTCCTGATAATGAAGAATTAACTTTTTTGATTGTTTCGCCTCTTCATCCATCTGAATCAGCCTTACACTCAATAGAATACAAACGAACAATGGTAACACGAAAATAACTAAAGCAACTGCAATTAATATCTTTTGAAATTTGGTGATTGTTCTGTTTTTTTTCATTTTACAATCCCCTATAAACACCAACACTATATATAATCACTATATATAACCACTAGATATCACCGGGTATTATAGCATATTATTTGGTTTCTGTCTATTTTGAAAAAGACCAATAAATTTATTGGTCTTTTCTAAATCTTGTTTTGCTAAGTGCTTTATCAAGTTGCCCGGCAGTAACAGGTTTAAATAAATAATCGCTACATCCTAATATGGTTGCTCTTTGAATACTTTCTTCATCGCTTAATGCCGTAGTCATAAAAATCAGACATTCATCACTTTTATCAATGTTTTTCTTTTGCTCTTCCTCTCGTATTGTCTGCAACACATGATATCCATCTAAAATAGGCATCATCGTGTCTAAACAAATACAATCATAAGGCTCTTTTTCTTCAATTGCCTGCATATAAGCTAATAATGCCTCTCTCCCATCAACGGTTACATCACACTCTCCATAATCCTTGATTAATTTCATTAACGCCTTTCTACTTACAAAATCATCTTCCGCAATTAAAAATTTCATCTTTCACCTCACCCGTCTACAATTTGTGATTTAATTTTTTCACAAATTTCAATACACCTTATGTAGTTTTCATTTTGCACTGCAATTTTTAATCGGAATATCTGATTTTTAATTGCTTCTTCCTTATCCTCACATAAATATTTTAACTGCAAAACACATTGTTCTGCATTCTCCCACTCTTTCTTTTCAACATACAACACTAACTTTTCAACAAATACAATTGGTTTTCTTTCATTCTTAGGTCCACTATATAACAGTTGTTTTTCCATCAACGAATAATTCGATATTTCTGCTTCTGATGTAATCTTAAATACGGCTGTAAATGCAAATGTGCTGCCCTGTCCCAATACGCTATCTACATGAATCGATCCACGCATCATTTCAGCCAATTTTTTGCAAATACTCAATCCTAATCCTGTACCACCAAATTCTTTGTATATAGTATTGTTTCCTTGTGAATACTCTTGAAATAAGTTACCAATTTCTTCACGACTCATTCCAATTCCAGTATCCGAAATCATAAAAAATAACTCAATTTCATTTCCAAATCGTGCAAGTTCGTATAGTTCCACTACTACCATACCACAATTGGTAAATTTAATCGCATTTACAATTAAATTATCTAGTATTTGCGCAAGTCTGCGTTCATCTCCCAAAACACAGTTTGGAACACTGTCCGCAACTTTTAAAGACAACTGAATCCCCTTTTTTCTAGCAGCTTGTAGATGTCTTTTGATAATTTTTCTTGAAAAATCGCGCAACTTAAATTCACTTTCTTCAAGCTGCATCTTTCCAGCTTGAATTTTCTCATACTCTAAAATGTCTGTAATCAAAGCTTCCATTTCGTCACAGCATTTGAGCATTGCACCAAAAGAGCTGTATTCCTCTTCTTCGAATTGAGCGTTTTGCATTAGAATTTCAAGATGTCCACGTATGCCAAATAAGGGATTCTTAATATCATGGGTAACCTGTGCAATATAACGCCTAAGTTCTTTCATCGTCTGACTATTATTTGGATGAACCTCATTTGCCCCAAACCGAATCATTAAAATATCCGAATCTTCTTTTACTAATTGTATCTGATATGGGGAATAGATACAACGTCCCATTTTCCCATATATTGTAATTGGCGCCTTTAAACTAGAATCTGTTAACCAAAGGTTTTCTTGAATACCATTCTCCAATTCAGGCGCAAGATCCCTAATGGAACTAGTACGAAAATCTTCCTCTTCAAAACCAAGAACCGTACTTAATCCTCCACTCATTCCCAATATGCTGCCACCCAAATCACAAACCAATAACATACTCTGCACATCTTCTATTAGCTTACCTAAACGATTTTGAATCTCCATAATTCGTCCCCATCTGAAGCACTACATTATTACTCATTTCTTTTAACGTAATTTTCTGCTTCCATCTCACCCTCATATAAAACAAACATATTTTTGCCATTCTCTTTTGCATGGTAGAGCGCCTGATCCGCAAGTTTTGTCAGCTTTCTAAGATTTGTACCATTCTTAGGAACTGTGGCAACTCCCATACTCGTTGTAATATGAACGATCCCCTTGCCAACATCATAATCTTCTCTCATTGTACTACTTAATAATTCTAGCTGATCAATAATTTTCTCTTTACTTACATCCATATATAGTACACAAAATTCATCCCCGCCAAATCTTGCAACAATATCTTGGTTTGAAAACAAAACCTTTAGTTTAGTGGCCGCTTCAACGATTGCTTCATCTCCTTTAAAATGACCATACGTATCATTTAAACTTTTGAAATTGTCTAAGTCCATAAATATTACCGCACACTCTTTTCCTACATTTGCATTGATTCTTTTTTGCCCTTCTTCGTAAAAAGCTTCTTTATTATACAACCCAGTCAAAGGATCTACTTGCGACTTTTTAATCAGAAATTCCTTTTCTTTAATCTCTTTTGTAATGTCTTTCATGAATACCAATACATTGTTATCCGTTCCAGCCACTTTTTGAATCAAATAGGAGTAATGATGATATTCTCCGTTTTTTGGCTCCTTTACATCACACTCAAAATAGATACTTGTTCCTTCTCCCTTTAATTTCACGAGCAAATTTGTTTTATTTAACGTCTGAATAAACAAATTTCGACTATCTGGATGCACATATTGATTTGCGTGGAAGGTAATAAAATCATTGAATCGTTGGGAATAATCGCCTCGTTCTCTACCCGACTCTGACTGATACAATGAAATAATGGTTTCTGTCTCCATGTCAATTTCATAAACTTCATTGTAAGTACTTTTCAAAGCGGCCGTCAATTTGTTTTTAAGCTCTAAACTCTCTTCTGAACTTTCCTCAGCCTCTTCAAGAATACAAATCGCTTGAACTGGAGTCGCAACACTGTTGTATACTGTTGTTACTGTAAACTTACCCCAACAAACACGATCTTTTGAGTATCCCTTGAACATTTCTACAATACTATCTTCGCCACTTAGTATTCTCTTTTTTAACGTTTTACAACAATTCACAACATTGATGTGAAGCGTATTATCATCAAATAATTCCAATAATTTTTCTCTGCTTGCACCCAGTGGTATATCCACCTTGTCTCCACTCACTTTATCAATCTTTGATAATTTTTCGGTATCTAGATCAAACTGATAAACATCGCAGGGAATATATTGCATTGCAGCTTTAAAACGCCTATTGCTGACATCTGCTTCTGCCAACAATTGGACCATGTTTTGCCTTTTTGATAAAGTCATATAAATCAAAACAATTAATAGTCCGATTATTACGACTGCAATGATTGTGAAAAACGTGATTATCCCATTCATTTTTTGTAAGTGCCTCCAATTAAATTTTTGTAAACAATACTACCGCGGAGTTATTTCTTGAAGTTCTAATAAATTCGTTATGGCCGTTACATCCATCGGTCTGTAATAATAATAACCTTGGATTTCATCACAACTTTCTTTTTCAAAGAAATTATATTCTTCTTTTGTTTCCACGCCTTCCGCAACAACACTTATTTGCAAATTCTTTGCAAGCTGAATGATACTTTTAGCTATTGCTTCCGCTTTTCCCCCTTCGCTTATGCCCCTAACAAATTGCATATCCATTTTCAACTTATCAACAGGAATCGTTTTAAGTCTACTCAACGAAGAGTACTCCGTTCCAAAATCGTCAATTGCCAATCTCACACCTTGATCATGGAGTTTATTTAACATTTCAACACAGGATCCATGATTCCACTCTGTTACACTTTCTGTGATTTCAATTTCAATACACTTTTTATCAATATCAAAATCATCCAATATTCGAATGATTTTATCCACTAAATCCATGTCTCTAAATTGTTCAACCGAAAGATTTACCGCAACACAAATGTCATTAAATCCAAGTTGATTCCATTTAACAATTTGCTCACACACACTTGTAATTACCCATAATCCAATCGTATGGATTAGTCCAGTATGTTCAGCAATCGAAATGAATTCACTTGGCATAACTAAGCCGAATTCTTCCGTATTCCACCGAATTAGGGCCTCTAACCCAACCACCTTTTGCGTCCGGATATTAATCTGTGGTTGATATACCAAAAACAATTCATCACGCTCTAAAGCTCTATATAACTGGTTCGTCAGCTTCATTTTCAAAAGAATTTCTTCCTTCATTTCACTTGAACATAATGAATATGTATTCTTACCATTTTTCTTTGCTAAATACATTGCCAATTCAGCATTCTTTATCAATGAATCTTCTGTATCTCCATCTAATGGATATGCAGCAATCCCCAAATTGACTGCAAGAAAATACTCCCTATCATCTAACAGAATTGGTTTTTCAAATAAATGTAAAATTTTATCAGCAACAAACTGAATATCTTCATATGTCCTAATATAGGCTATCAGAATTAGAAACTTATCACCCGAAAATCTTGCAACCGTATCTTGCTTACGAATACAACTAGCTATTCTGCTTGCAACCTCAACCAAAACTTTATCTCCATTTGCATGACCAATTGTATCATTGATGGATTTGAAAGAGTCAATATCCAAACACATCACACCAAGTATGGTTTCTGTTCTTTGAGCCAAATAAATGGATTGCTCTAGACGATTTTGATAAAGTGTTCTATTTGGAAGCCCCGTAACCTGATCGTAGAAGGCTCTTTGATCAATTTCTTGCATTACATCTAATTTCTGAAATGCATCGGACAGTAAATTACCCAAAAGTAGTAATAAATTTTCATTTTGCGCATTGCTAACAATTTTATTCCTTACACACATAGCTTTTGAATCTTTACTACTATAAATCAACAATAATCTTCCAAATAATTCATCCGCCTTATAGATTGGTACATATATTAAACGATGAATAGGACTACTTACTTCTTCTAACTCAATAATTGACCGTTTACTTTCTGCTTGTTGTTCATACTTTGATATTTTTTCAACTATTTCTTGAATGGGAATCTGATCCACATTCTTTTTCCACGAAAATCTTGGACAATTGACTGCCTCATTGTGAAGAATAATTTGATTTAGTTCAAAATAATTCCCCACACTATCACAAAAAAACTGAATTTTATCATCCATATTATTCGGAGTCATCGATATAAAACTTGTTGATATCGAGTACACCATCTTCTGTCCTTCAATCTGTTTGTTAATTTCAGACAATCTCTTAATATAAATCTGATTAAGGTAATATGCCACCCCTATTGCAATGGCCAACAATGCAATTCGAGTAATATGCTCACCTGCAACCACATCAACCACCTGATCTTTGCATATTATCCAGACTGCTAGCTGTGTTACAAACATAGAAATAGAAATAATAATAAATGTAATTTTTTTTATAAACATAACCGACAAAATAACGATTAAAAATGCATACGCCCAAATTGTAACTCCTGCTTCGGAAATAAATCGCATCGTTATAATCGGAATACTAATTGCTAATATGATTCCAATCAGTACTTCACTAACACCCTTTAAGGCATTGATTCTGTTAATAATCTGAATTGCAACTCCAAATAGAACAAATACTAACCCAAATAGTATAACCTCTTTTAATGGATATTTGAGCACAAAAAAACCCACATAAAAATGTAACAATCCACCAAATACAAATAATATTGAGATACTTTGGTAGATTCTCAATATATTGGTTGGAGTCAATATATAACTCTTCTCAATTGATTCTGACTCTGAATCCGTTCGTAGTCCATATTTACGAATCATATAGTACTCAAAGCCCATTGGAATCATGACAAGGATTGGTGCAATTTGCGGAATATGAAACCCTGTATAATGATTGATAATCAATTCTGTAAACGTTCCAATTAGAACTGAAATCATAATTGACAGCATTAAATATCTCGCTCGTTTTTTCTTGATTGGGTCCTTTGTCTTTTTATACCACATTACCAGTAAATAAATAGATAGTGCCGAGAAAAGACAATAATAAATATTATAATACCAATCAATCAGGTTGAATTTTGCAACATTAATCCATCCAAAATCATGTAATTCGAGTTGATACTGTTGATTCGCAAATGTTGTACTAATACCGAAAAAGAATAAGTTTGGAATTGCTGGTGCATATATCGAAATGAGTCGTAGAGGATGTTTCGTCCTATCTTGGGTGGATGTAATTGTAAGAGTAAAGTGAAGTAAAACACTAAATACAAGCCCCCATCCAATAGACGATACACGTCGAAAGAAAAGCGCTTCTTGATAAACCTTTGTTGAATTCACCATTGCAAAAGAAAACGACCATATGCTCAACAAATAGCTAACATAAAAATATAATCTGTTGAGAACATGTTTAGGGTTTAGGAGCAATGTGTGCACACCTAATATCAGTGCAATTGAACATGCCAAAAAAAACAGGACAGAAAACAAATCCGAATACGTCATCGCTACCCCCTGATAAACTCTCATTAAGGAACATTTTTGTATATATTATTCATTTTAGTATAAAAGTACTCATAATTCAACTAAGACTATTATAATATTTCAATAAATTGCTAGTAATATTATAGAAAGCAGTGCTATTTTTTGTTAGAATTGTATATGTAATAG
>CAZWNX010000014.1:25027-36738 GCA_964635395.1 uncultured Lachnospiraceae bacterium | reverse complement strand
TAATTGTTTTACAAAAAGATGTTATACAAGCGCTATGAAGCGTGCTGACATAATACTACAGGCACAAAGAAAAGTAATGGAAAAATAAAAGTACTAGGCAGAAGGTTTCAGATACAAGGGGGAAGTAGTATGAAAAAAATTCTGACAGTATCAATGATTATTTTAATATTCTTTATCAGTATTTCTTCACCTGTTTTAGCAAAAGACGAAGATATCAAATGGACAAAAGAAGAATTAGATTTTATGGAGCAGCATAAGGTCATTCGGATAGGTGTTGATCCGGGTTTTGTTCCTTTTGAGTTTTTGGATGAAAACGGTGAGCATAAGGGAATTGCAGCAGACTACCTAGAGATCATCACTCAAAAGACGGGGCTTACATTTGAGGTGCAAAAAGATTTATCATGGCCACAAGCTTATGAAAAAGCAGTTGCAGGTGATATTGATATGCTAGCAGCAGTTTCAAAAACAAAGGAGCGGGAACAGTATTTCTTATTTTCTGAGCCATACTTTTTCTTTAAACGTGTTATTGTTACAAGAAATGATGAAAAAGATATTTCGGATATAAAAGATTTAGAAAATCTAAGTGTTGCAGTGCAAAGAAACAGTTCGCATCATAGTTATTTGCAAGAGGACCCAAAGATTAATCTAAGTCTATATGATTCCGTGGAAGTGGCACTCACAAATGTTGCAAATGGTACAGAACGGGCATTTGTAGGAAATCTGGCAACGACAAATTACCTAATCAAGAAAAATGGACTCACAAATCTTAGATTCACTTCTTTTGAGGCGCAAAAGGAACAAGCGCTTCATTTTGCTGTTCGAAAAAACTGGCCACAGTTGCAATCAATCATGAATAAAGCAGTAGACAGTATTTCAGATGAAGAAAAAATGAGAATCCAGAACAAGTGGATATCAATCGATTCGGATACGGATTACTCTAAGCTTATGAGTGTTGTGGCAATGTTAGCTGGGGTTTGTTTTATCGTATTTATTGTGTCGGCTTATTGGATTATCAAACTAAAAAGGGAAATAAAGGAAAGAAAACGAATCCAAAACGATTTGGAGAAGGCTAAGATCGAGGCAGAGGAAGCGAATCAATTTAAAATGGCCTTTATGGCAAGAATGTCCCATGAAATTCGAACTCCTTTAAATGCAATTGTAGGAATGACATACTTAATCAAAAAAACGCAGATTACTTTAACGCAGCGTATGTATGTAGAGCGTATTGTTCAGGCATCTAATAATATGCTTAGTATTATTAATGATATCTTGGATTTTGCCAAAATAGAGTCAGGTAAAGTAGAGCTTGAAGTACATTCGTTTAGTATGGATCAAGTAATCCAAAATGTAGTCAATATTGTGTCCTATAAAATTGAAGAGCAAAAAATTGGATTTCACCTTTTAAAGGATCCACTTATACCAAACTGGTTTTTAGGAGACTCTAAGAGGATTGAGCAAATACTAATTAATATTCTTAATAATGCTGCGAAGTTTACAAATCAAGGTGAAGTAGTTATGGATATTCGACTTATGGCCAAAGAAGAGTCGAATTATCACTTGGTATTTACAATAAGGGATTCTGGAATCGGAATGAGCAAAGATCAAATCAATCAACTGTTTCAACCATTTGTACAGGGAGATATCAGTATTAATCGCCGTTTTGGTGGCTCTGGACTTGGTCTTTCTATTGTGAAGAGTTTGATTGATGCAATGGATGGTACGATTCAGGTGTTCAGTACGGTTGGTGAGGGATCAACATTTGTTATTCATTTACATCTGAAAGTCGACGAAGAAAAAGAAACAGATGAGTCGAAAAATATGAAAAGCAACCAGTTCTCTGGAATCAAAGCGCTTGTCTTAGAAAAATCAGGATCAAGCATGAATTTGATTGAAAGCTATTTGCGAGTATTTGGATTACAATGTGAGCTAACAACATCTGTTTCAAGTGCAATCAACCTTTTGGAAAATTCAGCCAATTCTTTTTCTAAGCCATTTGATTTATTTATCATTGACTATGATACTCCGTTAGAAGGTGGATTTGAATTTGTTGAAGCACTTAGGAATAATCAAAAAATTGTAGTTATGCCTAAAATTTTGTTGTTATTACCAATGATGCGGGAGGATTTGTTTGATCAATTAAAAGATCATCAAATCGATATTGGAGTTGGAAAGCCAATTATCCCATCTGCATTACTAAATGGAGTGTTGAGTCTATTCCAATTATCGGCTATTTCTAAAGTACAAAATAGAAATAAGTTGGTTACAATTTCAGGAAATGAATCGGTAAGGCAGACCATTCTATTAGTAGAAGATAATAAAACGAATCAATTAATAGTGAAATCGCTAACAGAGCAGATTGGGTTAGAGTGTATTATTGCAAATGATGGAAAAGAAGGGGTCGAGGTATTTTTAGAAAATCAAGATAGGATACAATTGATACTTATGGATCTGCATATGCCAGTTATGAATGGATACGAGGCATCTGTAGAAATCAGGAAACATTCAGAGAAAGTACCAATTATAGCGATGACGGCAGATGTGATTTTAGGTGTGCAGGAAAAGTGCAAAGAGAGTGGAATTAATCAATACATCAGCAAGCCTTTTGATCCAGAACGTTTTATTGATTTGCTGTGTTCATATGTTCATAAACCGGAGAAAGAGTGTAGTGACTATGAGCTGTATCATTACGAAGCTGGATTGAAAAAAATAGGCATTGCAGAACCGATTTATTTACAAATACTTCAGGAATATTTAGAGGAAAACAGTCAATTACTAGAACAACTAGAAGAAATCATTTCAAATAAAGAGTATGAAAAGGGTAAGCAGATTGTTCATAAGGTTAAAAGTAGTTCGGGAAGTATTGGTGCCCAAGGTCTGTATGAAACTGCAATTGTATTGCAGGGTGCATTTAGCAATCATGAGGACGAAAAAATAACAGAGACCTATCAAAAATTCAGTTATTTGGTACATGATTTATTGGATGAAATCACTGTCATTATGAAAGAAAGGACGTGATGAGAAAATGGATAAACTATGTGATCTAAAAATATTAGTAGTAGATGATTCTAGCATTGACCGAATGATTATTCAGAATATGTTATCGGAATATAAAGTAATAACGGCCAATAACGGAGAAGAAGCGCTTGTTATATTGCGACAAAATGAAACGATTCATCTGATGATTTTGGACTTGAATATGCCGGTTGTAGATGGATACGAAGTGCTACGCAGATTGACAGAGGAAGAAAAAAAGCGTGTACGAATACTGATTCTGACAAATTATGATGAAATGGAGAGTGAGTTTAAAGGGCTCGAACTAGGGGCAGTGGATTATATTCGAAAGCCTATTCACATTGCATCACTTACAGCAAGAATCAGGATACATGCGCAATTACTTTTGATGCAAAGAAAAATCGAAAAACAGCTGTCAGAGAGTGAGCGAAGTAAGGCTGTGTTTTTGTCCCATATTCCGGGTTTGGCATATAGATGCAGATATGATAGAGAATGGACGATGGAATTTGTCTCGACTGGTTGTGAAACGCTAACGGGATATAAACCTGAAAGTCTTTTGCATAATAAAGATATTAGTTTTAATCAAATTATTGCTCCAGAGTATCGAAAATTACTTTGGGAATTGTGGGAAAGTAAACTAAATCAAAAAGAGTTTTTTGAATTCGAGTATGAAATCATTACTGCTTCTGGACAGCGAAAAACAGTGCTGGAGTTGGGGGAAGGAATCTATGATGATAAGGGGAATGTGGAAGCTCTAGAGGGGATTATTTTTGATATTACTCACCGTAAAAATATTGAGAAAAAGCTACAATATCAAAATGAGCATGACCGATGGACAGGACTTTATAATCGCAATTATTTAGAGCATATTTTGGCAGAAGATGACTATAACTTTTCGCAATTAAACCGAGCCGTTATTTTGATTAATCTGATTGATATTCATCAAATTACAACAAGTTATGGATTTCACTATACAAGGGATTTATTACAACGGGTCGCAATGGAGCTTGGTGTGCTTTGTACGGATGATAGTATGTTATTTAATACCTATGAGAATCGTTTTGCATTCTATCATAGAAACTATATTGATCAAAATGAATTGAATCAATTTATCGAGAAGATGATTGAACAACTAGGCACGATTCTCGCTGTTGAGCGAGTTGGTGGAGGAATTGGTGTTGTTGAATTAGAGCCAGGAGTTGTTCATAATGTTGATAAGATGCTTAAGCGATTATTAATCGCTTCCGAGAAAGCAATTGAAATGGATGAACATGATTTTGATGTGTGCTATTATAATAGTGATATGGAACAACAGATTTTAAGAGAGCAGGAAATCAAGAACGAATTATCAAAAATTGAACAGCAGGATGATAGTGGTTTTTCGTTGGTTTTCCAACCGATTTTAGATTTGAAGACAAATCAAATTTCTGGATTTGAGGCACTAGCAAGACTCAATACGAGTGGACTAGGGAATATACCTCCTTTAGAATTCATTCCCATCGCAGAAAAGTATAAGTATATTATTCCAATTGGCAAAATCGTGATTCAAAAAGCAATCCAGTTTCTAAAAAGAATCAATGATGAAGGTTTTGAAAATATAAATATGTCTGTGAATGCTTCTATTATTGAGTTAGTTAAAAAGGAATATGGGGAATACTTAAGTGAGAAACTTCAAGGATTTGGAGTTGATCCAAAGAATATTAGTATTGAGATTACGGAGACAGTTTTTTCCTCCAGTTACCAGGAAATGAACACAATTTTAGGGCATTTGCAGAACCTAGGTATCCATATATCAATTGATGATTTTGGTACTGGCTACTCATCTTTTGCGAGGGAGCGGGACTTAAATGTTGATTGTTTGAAAGTGGATAAATCCTTTGTTGATCGACTAATGGAACTTCCTCCAGAGAAAGCCATTACTGGGGATATTATTTCAATGGCACATAAACTTGGGCATAGTATTATTGCAGAAGGTGTCGAGTATAGTAAGCAACTGGACTATTTACGGAAATACGGATGTGATAAAGTTCAGGGATACTTCATAAGCAAACCATTGAACGCAGATGAAGCGCTAGAGTTTATAAAGAATTATAAAATAACAGAATCATAACTAATGGGGGCTTTTATGGAAAAGCAGGCAAGTATTAAAGAATATCTTGAAATAGGTGTATTGTCAGTAATCTACAGTTTGCTGTTTTTATTCCTAAGAGGAACAATTGATCATACAATAATCTTTAAGAGTTTGAATTTGATTGTTGAGTCAGGAATTATCGGTGGAATCGTGATTCCAATACAAATGCTTATCTCGGTCTACATTGTACTTCGCGAGCCTAAAATAGGATTTGTAAGCAGTGTTTTGCTAAATATTTTACACATAATTGCAGCAAATATCTATAATATTAGGAATCCATACAATTGGTTTTTTCCAGAGGTTATTTCCTGTTTTGTTGTATTGATTGTTGTTTTTTTGATGGCATATCATAATTTGAAAATTGAAAGTTATATAGAGAAAATTGAAAAGCAAAAAGAAATCTTAAAAGAGTCCGAACAAAGATTGCATCATTTAGCATTTTATGATTCCTTAACCGATTTACCAAATAAAGAATTGTTCAAAAAACATGCGCAGGAGATGATTGAAAAATCAAAAAGAGAGAGTTCTCTATTGGGAATCATGTTTGTGGATTTGGATTCGTTTAAAGCTGTCAATGATACAATGGGTCATGCAGCGGGTGATTGTGTATTGAAAGAAATATCAAATCGCTTTTTACAAGTGTTAAGAGATGAGGACATGGTGTCAAGATTTGGTGGCGATGAGTTTCAGATTTTGATTACCAATGTAGAACGTCTAGATGAACTGAATAGAATTACAAATCGTGTTATGTCTATTTTTCAGAAACCAGTGTTAATTCAAGATATAGAGTTTGTTATTTCCGCTAGTGTAGGTGTTTCTGTTTATCCCTATGATGGGGAAGACCATGAAACACTCACAAAGAATGCAGATATAGCAATGTATTATGCAAAAAGTAAAGGCAAGAATCAATGTGTTTTTTGTAATGTAGATATGAAAAACGACATACTTTATAAGCTTCAAATGACGAATCAACTCTATCATGCTTTGGATAATAAAGAATTTCAGATTGAATATCAGCCGCAAGTAGATGTTCAAACGAAGCAAGTGATTGGGTTTGAAGCACTTATTAGATGGGATAACAAAGAGTTTAAGTCTGTTTCACCGGCTATTTTCATTCCAATTGCTGAAAGTACTGGATTGATCCATTCAATCGGCCTATGGATGATTAAGACAGTTTGTGAACAGTGCTCATCTTGTCGAGAAGAGTATGGAAGTGACTACCGAATTTCCATTAATATATCGATTGAACAGTTAAAGGATTTGAATTTCACCAACCAGATCAGTGAAATTCTTAGAAAAACAAATACGTTATCCAAAAATATTCAAATTGAAATTACAGAGAGTATTGCGTTTAATGAAGAACCATATGTTTTAAAACGAATCTGGGAGCTGAAAAATCTTGGATTATCCATTGCAATTGATGATTTTGGAACTGGATATTCGTCTCTAAGCAGATTGAGATCATTTCCGATAGACTTGATTAAAATTGATATGGAATTTGTTCGTGGAATTTCCACGAATTCACATAAGGAAAAGGAAATAATCAAAGGAATTATTAAATTAGCAAGAAATATTGGTATCAAGGTTTTGGCTGAAGGAGTTGAAACGAAAGAGGAGTATGAATTCTTGAAGCAAGAAAATTGTGATGAGATACAGGGATTTTACTTCTACGAGCCTTTATTGCCCCAAGATATTAAACAGCAGATTCTTAATAGAACAAAAGAATTGGAGGAACAATGACTGAATTAGTGAGTAAATTATTACCAATTATAGTCCTCTTACTGATTGGGTATTTGTTAAAAAGAAGGAAGACTTTTTCAGACAATGTTGTAGATGATTTAAAAAAAATACTTTTAAAAATTGCGTTACCAGCAGTGCTATTTGATGCATTTTCGACAATGAAATTACAACTATCCTATACGTTTTTATTTTTCATGATTTTTATTTATTGCGCAGTGTTATATGGAATCGGCGTATTTTTGAATTGGAAATTCGCAACATTATTTCCTTATAAGAACACAAAGGGGTACATGACGGGATTCGAGTTTGGAATGATCGGAGTGGGTCTTTTTAGCGCCTTGTGGGGAATGGATCAACTATGGGTAATTATGTTGATTGGACTTGGACATGAGCTATTTATCTGGTTCTTTTATGCAACACTTTTATCCAAATCAATGGATGAAAAAGTAACCATAAAAGATACACTTCTTCAATTTATTAAGACACCAACAATTCTTGCTATTGTATTAGGAATTATATGTAATGTAGCAGGAGTAAGGACAATTATGGAGGGGGAAATTTGGGGACGGGGAATCATTTCTGTAATTGAATTTCTGAAGCCACTCACATCACCATTGATACTTTTGGTTATTGGTTATACAATGACATTTACAATTAAGAATGCTTCGAAAATTCTATGGTTTTTGGCAGTAAGAATGATTTTGGTTTTGGGATTAGGTGGTTTGGTACTTGTTATACTGCATCGGTTCTTACAACCGATAGACCCATTGTTTGACATAGCATTTTGGGCTTTTATATTGTTGCCAGCACCCTATATTCTTCCACTTTATATCAAGGAAAATGAGGAGGCTAGCTTCTTCTCACAATTGCTTGTATATTCAACAATTGTATCATTTGTTGCGTATACAGCGCTATTTATCATAAGTAAGGTTTAGGGGAGAAAAGATTATGTGGATTGGTATATTTATGCCTTTTATAGGAACATCACTTGGAGCGGCATGTGTCTTTTTGGTAAAAGAACAATTGCCTGATCAATTACAAAAAGCTTTGTTGGGGTTTGCTTCAGGAGTTATGGTAGCTGCTTCGGTGTGGTCCTTATTGATTCCGTCGCTAGAATATTCAGAACCAATGGGGAAACTAGCTTTTATTCCGTCACTAATAGGGTTTACGCTTGGAATTGCTGGACTTTTACTGTTAGATCGGATTATTCCCCATCTGCATCTAGAGAGCGATGAACCAGAGGGAATAAAATCAAAGTTAAAGAAAACAACAATGTTGATACTTGCCGTTGTATTGCATAATATTCCAGAAGGAATGGCGGTTGGAGTTGTATTTGCCAGTACCATGTCAGACAATAGCCATATCACTTTGGCGGCAGCACTTGCACTTGCACTTGGAATTGCAATTCAGAATTTTCCAGAAGGTGCAATTATATCATTGCCACTTAAAAATGCTGGAATTACTCGAAAAAGAGCATTTGTATATGGCGCGTTATCAGGAGTAGTAGAGCCAATTGCAGCTATTATTACCATGTATTTGACTCGTTTTATTTTACCGATTTTGCCATATGTACTTGCTTTTGCTGGGGGTGCAATGATTTATGTGGTTGTTGAAGAACTATTGCCTGAAGCTTCATCGGGAGAGCATTCTAATATTGCAACGATAGGATTTGCAGTTGGTTTTATGGTAATGATGATTTTGGATGTGACATTGGGCTAGTGGATAGTTATAATAATTGAATTGGTTATGGAGTGACATATGAAAATAATACATTGTGCAGATTTGCACTTAGATTCCAAAATGGAAACGCATTTTAGTAGTGAGCAAGCAAGAGAAAGGCGTTATGAAATTTTAGAAACATTTGAAAATATGGTGGACTTTGGTTGCGAACAAGGAGTTTCTGTTATTATCATTGCGGGTGATTTGTTTGATACGCCTCAACATCAGCAAAAAACAATTAAGAACAGGGTGTTAGAAAAAATAAAGAATACGCAGCAAATAGAGTTCCTCTATTTGCAGGGGAATCATGATCGCGATGACTATTTCAAAACACTTTCAGATCGGCCGCAGAATTTGAAACTATTTGGTCGTCAGTGGATGAGCCATCGTTATGAACAGGTTGTCATTACTGGGATGGAGTGTTTGGAGCAAAAAGAGGATTATGACAAACTTTTGTTAAGAGAATCCGATTTTAATATTGTTGCGTTACATGGGCAAGTAGAAAAGTATGGTAATAAGGCGGGGGAAGATACAATTTTATTATCGCAGTTGCAGAATAAGTATATCGACTACTTGGCGCTTGGACATATTCATGAGTACAAGGGTGATAAACTAGATTATAGAGGAATTTATCAGTATTCAGGTTGTTTAGAGGGCCGAGGATTTGATGAAACTGGCGAAAAAGGATTTGTTTTATTGGAAGTTTTGAAGAATCATTTATCACATCAATTTGTTCCATTTTCCAAAAGAAAATTTCATGAAATTACAATTGAACTTAATCAAAATCATTTAAGTGAGGATTGTTTGTTGGAAGTTGAAAATCAAGTAAAGCTAATTTCGCAAGATGATATGGTAAAAATCGTATTGTCTGGAAAAATCAGTGAAACAATGGAAATTGATTTATCCTATATTGAGCAAAAATGGAAAAAGGCTTTCTATTTTATGAAAGTGATTGATCAGACACAACTGTTTGTGGACTATCGCAAGTATGAAAATGATATATCCTTTAAGGGTGAATTTATTCGAACTGTCAATCAACTTGATTTAGACGAAGATGAGAAAAGTAAAGTTATTATGATGGGAATTCATGCAATTGTTGACGGAGGTTACTTACAGTGAAATTAGTTCGTTGTTATATAGAAAATTTTGGAACTCTTTGTAAGTTTTCCTATCAGTTTCATTCACAATTAAATATGATCGAACAAGAAAATGCCTGGGGAAAGACAACTTTTGCTGCTTTTATTAAAGCAATGTTTTATGGATTAGAGGATAAGAGGGGCAATGCAATAACGGATCGCAAGCAATACGAACCATGGAATGGGGGCCGTTTTGGCGGAAATGTTATTTTTGAGATAGAAGGCAAACAATATAAAATTGAGCGATTTTTTGGAAAACGTGAGAAAGATGATTCCTTTTCATTGTTTCGGTTAGATACCAACACTATCTCGGAAGAGTATTCACAGATGATTGGAGAAGAAATTTGGAAAGTGGATCGGGACTCTTATGATAAAACAGCATTTATCTCTTTGCAGGAGAGCGGGTTGCTCAATGACATTATTGCAAGTAAATTGGGGAATCTTGATCAAGCGGATTTAGAAAATTCAGGGAAGGTTATAGCGTATCTGGACAAAGAACTTGTAAAACGGAAAGCCAAGAGAGGGTCTAGTGGAGTCATTGATACTAAGAAAGAAGAGTATAACCAATTAAAACAAAATCTGAGAGAATGTGATGTAATCCTTCAAAATGTCGTGCATATCGAAAAGCAATTGGAAAATGAACGCGATTCAATGAACGCATTCAAAAAGCAAATAGAGGAGTATGAAGCATGTTTGTCCCATCTGCTTGTAATTGAAAAGAGCAAGCAATATCATTCCCTGGTATGTGCTTATGAAGAGCAAAAGAACAAATTGCAAGACCTTGAGTTGTTTTTTGCAAAACATGAGTTTACTGTAGAAGATGAGGCGGCATTAGATCAGTATATACAGACGGTTGAAATTCAAAAAGATAGTATCATGAAGAATACACTGACAAAAGAGGAAGAAGCAGATTTTGAAGAACTACATGCTCGATTTAAGTCAAAACCACCAAAAGACTATGAGTTAGATGAGTGTGCAAGTAACATTACGCTATACTCCAATAGTATAACAAAAATGAATTCACTACGAGTGTCTGATAATGATCAAGTGGAGCTTGAACGATTGCAAAATAAATATCGCGCGGTTGAAGGTGTAGAAAGTATCGAAAGCATCGATTCAAAACTAGATGTATATTTTGAAGAATACAATATTGTTTTGAAAGAAAAAATGTCTCTAGAACAGTTGAATGAATCACTTGAACAATTGAAATATGAAGAAGAAAGAACAGAAAAAGAAAGAACAGAACAAAAAAGCCCGGTATTGCTAGTGCTGGCAGGACTACTATTCATATTAGGCGTTATTTTGGCTTTTAAAACGGTACTTGGAGGGGCCTTATTAGCACTCCTGGGAATTGTTATTGGATGCATAGCGATTCTAGCGAAAAGAAATACAAAGAGCGTTGTAGACAACACTAAAATGATGGATTTGCAAGACAAAATTAAAAGTACGCAAAATAGAATCGAACAAAACGAAATGAACTATCAATCATTTCTCAAATCCATTGGTTTGGAAAATGAAAACATTGCCAAGGCATTGTCAAATTGCAAAATGGAAGTTCGTGACTATAGGAGACTAAAAGAAACGGTTGAAAGATTTGCTCATGAGAGAAAAGAACAGTTATTACTAAAAGAAAAATTGCAAAATGATATCGAAGATTTCTTGGGCAAGTACTTTCAGCTAACGCTGATTGTGAGTCCGGAAATGGCATTGGCTCAGTTACGCAAGGAAGCAAAGCGTTATCAAGACTATGAATCAAGAAATTGTTTGAGGAAGGAAGCACAGAACTGTTTACTTGAAAATGAATTGTCGATCAAGGAACTATTAGGATTCTTTTTTGACGTGTTACCCAAAGATTATAGGGAGGCATTTAGAAAGATTCAAAATCAGAAAATGCTATACCTAGTTGCGGTAGAAGAAATGAATCGAATGAGTGTTATGAAAATCAAATTTGAACAGGAAAATTCAGATATTTC
>CAZWNX010000014.1:20560-24927 GCA_964635395.1 uncultured Lachnospiraceae bacterium | reverse complement strand
TGAATCGAATGAGTGTTATGAAAATCAAATTTGAACAGGAAAATTCAGATATTTCGTTTGAAACAATTCAGAGCAATGAAGATACATTAGATGAAAAGACACTATTAGAAAAAAAGAAAGTAGCCCTAGAAGCGTATGAAACAGCGACCAAGCGTTACAATGATTTAAGCAAGGATCTTCATGAGTATAGTATGAAAGCGGATCAAAAAGAAGATTATGAAGCAGCCATGTCTTGTATACAGGAGCAAATAGAAGAATTAACGAAGGAATACCGTCTTTTACAGCTGACTATTCAGTGCATGAGGGATGCAAAAGAAAACCTTGCAAAACGATATATGGCGGATATGACCAATGCATTTCGTAAATACCTTGGGACTTTAACAATTCAAAATGGTCATGATTATCAAATTGATATTGGTCTAAATGTACTTACTGAATTAGATGGGCAGATGCACAAAAGTAGTGAGTTAAGTAAGGGTATGAAAGATTTAATTCAAATTTGCATGCGAATGGCTTTAGTAGAGGCTGTTTATAAAGAAGTGTCGGCACCAATTTTGATTTTTGATGATCCATTTGTAAATTTGGATGATGAAAAATTGGAAGGCGCAGTTGATTTAGTTAGACGAATGGCAAAGGATTATCAGATACTGTATTATACCTGCCACTCAAGTAGGGCAGTGCAAGAGAGTTAGTCTTTTGCGAGAGGGTTAATGATGGAAAACAATACAATTCAAGCAAATGAGATTCAAACAGATGCATTTATTAGAACCCAGGCGTTACTAGGAATGGATGCTATGCAATGTCTAGAGGAAGCCCATATTATTATTTTTGGTATTGGTGGAGTAGGTGGATATGTGGTAGAAGCGTTGGCAAGGAGTGGTGTTGGGAAATTCACACTTGTTGATCATGATAAGATTGCAAAATCGAATATGAATAGACAAATTATTGCAACTCACGAAACAATCGGACAATATAAGGTGGATGTTATGAAGCAAAGAATTTTGCAGATTAATCCCCATGCCATTGTAAATACTAAAAAATGTTTCTTTTTGCCAGACACAAAAGATGAATTTCAATTCCATGAGTATGATTATATTATTGATGCCATTGATACAGTATCGGCAAAAATCGAGTTGGTTTTGGATGCACGGGAAGCAAATGTGCCCATAATCAGTTGCATGGGAACTGGGAATAAATTAGATCCATCCAAATTTAAAATAGATGATTTATACAAAACAAGTGTCTGCCCACTTGCAAGAGTGATGCGGCAGGAACTTCGCAAACGAGGAGTTCTAAAACTGGATGTGCTCTATTCCCAGGAATTGCCTGTGAAAGGCTTGCAAATCGATGAAATTTCAAGCAAACGAGCTATTCCAGCAAGTATAGCATTTGTTCCATCGGTTGCTGGATTAATGATGGCAGGATATGTGATTAAAAAAATAGTGGGAATTGAACAGTAAATATAAAACAATACTATAAGGGGAGAGTTATGAATAATCAAGCGATGGAGAATAATGAAAATGAGAACAAAGATATCGAGATGGAGAATTGCAATAGAACAAAAGTAAGTAGTAAGAAAGAGGCAATGATCAAGGAAGTGTTTTCTTGGATTCGTGTGATTGGAATTTCAATTGTGATTTCTTTATTATTTAGAAATGTAATATTTGTGAACGCATCAATACCAACCGGGTCGATGGAAAATACAATTATGACAGGGGATCGTCTGATGGGATATCGTTTGGCATATCTAAACAGTGAACCTCAAAGAGGTGATATCATCATATTTAAATACCCATTAGATGAGGAACAATTATTTGTAAAAAGAGTAATTGGTTTACCAGGAGAAACGGTTGATATCAAGAATTCCCAAATATATATTAACCAACAAGAGATACCACTTGCTGAATCGTATCTAAAAGAAGATTGGTACAAAACAAATGATGATCTGCATTATGTAGTTCCACAAGGTTATTATTTTGTTTTAGGTGATAATCGGAACATATCATTAGATGGAAGGCTATGGTGTGAGGAGGCAGTTCGAATTGGACTAGCGTCCACACAAGAAGAAGCATACTATAATAATTATTGTTTTGTATCTGAGCAGAAAATATTAGGGAAAGCAATTATGACATATTATCCAAGAATTGAAATTGTAGATGCTGAATAGAAACGGGGACCCCAAAAGGGTGCCGTACATTTTCGTGCGACACCCCTTTTTGAAGAGTTATTAGAATTGGAATTTTGTAAGTAATACTAATAGTTCTTTCATTTCCTCTTGAATCTGAGCACTGTATTGATTATTTTTTTGAGCAAGATTAACCATGGTTGTAATTCGCTGAGCAATACTTTCTGTTGCGATACTACTTTCTGAACTTGCTAGTGAAATTTCTTCAATTCCGCGCGATAGAATTTGGATAGTGGCGTTTAATTCTTGTGTTGTTGAGCTGAAATCGCCAACGAGATCGTTTACAAAAACGGCATCTTGTGAATACTGATCAGCCATAAAAGATGTATTTTCATAATCGGATAAGACCTTTGTATCGATAAAGTCCAATAAGTATTTTGAGTTATCCATTAAATCGTTAACTGCAATTGTTGCATCAGAAACGACAATTTGAATTTCACTCACAGCTTTTCTAGAATTCTCAGCCAAAGTTCGAATTTCGTCAGCGACTACGGCAAACCCTTTTCCAGATTCTCCGGCCCTTGCAGCTTCGATGGAAGCATTCAGAGCAAGTAAATTTGTTTGGTTTGCTATTTTCAAAATTGACTGGGAAAGCATGTGGATTTGAGATACTTTCTCTGCTTTTTCTAAAGCTTGTTCGAGTTGCAATTTTGATTTTGTATAAATTCCAGATGCACTTGTCTTTGATTCGGTTGCTCGATCTTTCATTGCATTTGCCCTTGAGGTTATCTCAGATACCGTGGAGGAACCTTCTTGAGATTTATTGGTGATAGAGTCAATAGCAAATTCGACGTCTTGTATTCGCTGTTTTATCTCATCAGTAGAAGATGAGGTTTCTTCAATTCCAGCAGATACTTCTTCAGTCGTTGCACTGATATCCTCGATTTCTGAATACAGCGAATTCATTAGGCGCTGATTTTCTTCGGAGGTAAGTTTTGCTTGTTCAGAGGAGGTGTGAATAGCCTGAACCATTTCCAACAAATTTGATTGAGTAAGTAAGAGCGAATCTTCAAGTTGTCCAATTTCATCTTTTCGCTTTTTCATTTTGTTATAAGTGATATTCAAATTTCCCTGTGAAATTTCATTGAGTGCCTCGACAGAGTTTTTAAGTGGAAGCGAAATAGTCTTATTTAGGTACAACATTGAAAGTACACATAGGATAATGGTTATGACTGTGACAATGATAATCGTTGTTAACAAGAAATCAGCTTGTGTTTTATTCACAAGAGCAAGGGAAATACCAGTAAAAATGGCACCGTAAATCTCACCATTAGGGCCTTTTAAAGGAGTGTATGCAACTAAATGTTCAGTACCAGCTACATCAGCAGTTCCAAAATAATCATTACCCTTTTCGATGACAACTTGTGCAACTTCAGGAGACATTTTTGTACCAATTACCCGATTGCCTTCTTTTAAAACAGTAGTCATTAGGCGTTCATCCTGAAAAAACACAGTAGCTTCAGTGTGCCGTTCTTTTTTGATTGTGTCAACATATGCAGGATTTGAGAGATCATATCCGAGAGAAATTGTAGCAATCAATTTGCCATTTGTATCAAGAACGGGTGAGGCAGCTCTTGCTGAAAGCTTAACGACACTACCGGTTTCAACAAATCCTTCAGATGATCCATTCAGTGCTGCATGAATATTGGACTGTTTTGAAACATCATCACCATATTTGTCGGGTTCGTGAGTTCGAACCAGTACAATTCCGTTTTCATCCGTTACAGTAATAAAGTCAATTTGATGTATATTGGCAAAGTCTGACATGAGTGACAATAATTCATCTCTTGAATTAGACTCAATAGCACTGATTGAGCGAGGATCTAATGCGATTGATTTTGATACAATGATTGCATTTTGTTTTTTGCCTTCAATCAATGCAGAAAAATCATGTAGAGCATTGGTTACTTCCAACTGTAAGCGTTCGGTAGCATAAGTGCTGAAATGATTGGTAAAATAAATCGTTAGCAAAATAGACATTAGTAGTATCATACTTCCAACAAATAGAGGTAATTTGATTCGTAAAGATTTCATAGTAGCATTGCCCCTTTCAATGATCATTTATTATTTATAACTATTTTATCATAAAAATGTGTCATTCACAGCAAAATAATGCAAAAGGCACAATTCTTAATATTTCTTAATCCTGTAATTACATTATGGTATACAATAATATCCTGTG
>CAZWNX010000014.1:0-20460 GCA_964635395.1 uncultured Lachnospiraceae bacterium | reverse complement strand
TTCTTAATATTTCTTAATCCTGTAATTACATTATGGTATACAATAATATCCTGTGGTATCATCTTTTCTAATGGTGAAAATGATGGGGAGTTCTATGGATAAGAAAACGAAATTGGGGATATTTTTTTTGATTGCAGGAAGTCTGTTTATTTTAGGGGTTCTGATTATTGTGTACAAAGTTTGGCAAGTGAATACGTGGGAAGTGACTCAATATGCTGATGATTCAATGAATCAGGGGAGTTTCTATACAATTACCAATCATGATACGTTGATTGTAATTGATGGAGGAAGTGCAAGCAATGAATCGAAGGTTCGAGCTGTAATCAAGGAGAATGGGGGACATGTGGATTATTGGTATATTACACATCCGCATCCAGACCATATTGGAGCATTTAATGCAATTTATGCCTCAAAAGAATCTATTACAATTGGGACAATTTATCATTGTGGATTAGATTTTAAAGAATATGATAAAAGGGATCAAGAATGGGATGAAATCTCATGTTACAATGATTTCCTTAAGATGAGTGATAAGAATGACCAATTTCAGGTTCTGTCAATTGGAGATCAACTTCAAATTGAGGGACTTAGTATTGACGTTTTGAATAGTTATGATGAGGACTTATTAGAAGAGACAACGGACATTTGTAATAATGCATCCCTTGTTTTAAAGATATATACTCCAGAAAATTCAATTATGATTTGTGGGGATTGTTATGGGGAAGAAACAACTAAGAGAATGCAGAACCGTTTTGGAGATTTGCTACAGGCAGACTATTTACAGGCTGCGCACCATGGGAATCATTCGAGTCCAAATGCTTTCTTTGAACAAGTAAATGCTGATGTTATTTTTTTTGATGCGCCACAGTCTTTAATAGATTCAAAAGAGCATGACGCAGGTATAAGAAAAAAGGAATTTGAAAAACAGGGAGTGAAAGTTTTGACATTTGAAACGGCACCGAATAAAATAGTTTTATACCCATAAAGGGTAAATGAACATAAGGATCGGGACCATGAATAATATAAAACCTTTCAAGCGTTTTTTGCCATATCTGATGAAACATAAAAAAGTATTAGTGTTGGATTTATTTTGTGCTTCACTCACGACAATCTGTGAACTAGTATTGCCACTTATTATGAGATATATTACCAACCAGGTTTTTGCAGATTTGGCACTCTTTACGCTGAATACAATTCTTCGCCTAACAATGCTTTATTTAGCATTACGTGTAGTGGATTTTGTAGCCCAGTACTATATGGCCTATGTAGGGCATGTGATGGGTGCGAGAATTGAAACAGATATGCGAAAAGATGCCTATGCGCATCTGCAGAAACTTTCATACACATATTACAATAATACTAAAATTGGTCAAATCATGGGTAGAATTACCAATGATTTGTTTGACGTTACAGAATTTGCACATCATTGCCCGGAAGAGTTTCTAATAGCAGCAATTAAATTAAGCATTTCGTTTGTAATTTTGATGCAAATCAATGTGCAACTGACACTGCTATTATTTCTTTTGGTGCCAATGATGTTTGCAGCAAGTAGTCTGTTTCGTAAAAAAATGAAACGTGCATTTACTGCCCAGAGACACCAAATTGGAGAGATGAATGCAGCTATAGAAGACTCTTTACTAGGACATAAAGTTGTAAAGGCATTTGCGAACGAAGAAATTGAAAATAGAAAGTTTAGAGTAGACAATGAAGAATTTCTGAAAATAAAAGAAAAAACATATCAATACCTAGCTGGGTTTCAGATGATTAATAGAGTGTTTGATGCACTAATGTACATCTTGGTTTTATTAGCAGGTGGAATCGGTGTTCAAAAAGGAATCATTGGGGCTGGTGATTTAATAGCCTACCTTTTATATGTTACAACACTTATTTCAACGATTCGTAAATTAATTGAGTTTACAGAACAGTTTCAACGTGGAATTACTGGTATTGAGCGCTTTTATGAGATTGTTGATGCTCCGATTGAAATCAAAGACAGTGAGGATGCAAGGGAATTTGTGATTGAGAAGGGGACAATTGAATTTAGAGAGGTATCATTTGAGTATCCAGATGATCACAATCGCATATTCAAGAATCTGAATTTGACAATTCGTTCAGGTGAAAAAGTTGCAATTGTTGGACCTTCAGGCGGCGGAAAAACAACGCTGTGTAATTTGATACCAAGATTTTATGATGTGACAGGTGGCAATATTTTGATTGACGGACATAATATTATGGAGTTTACGCTTCATAGCCTTCGCAATCAAATTGGAATTGTTCAACAAGATGTGTATCTTTTTTCGGGAACAGTATATGACAATATTGTATATGGTAAAATAGACGCCTCCTATGACGATGTAATCGAGGCAGCTAGAAGAGCTGGTGTGGATGAATTTGTGAAAGATCTAAAGGATGGATATGACACTTATATTGGAGAACGTGGTGTAAAGTTATCGGGTGGTCAAAAACAAAGAATCAGTATTGCACGCGTTTTCCTGAAAAATCCGAGTATTATTATTTTGGATGAAGCGACATCTGCCCTTGATAATGAGAGCGAGTATTATGTTTCGAGTGCGCTAGATCGTTTATCAAAAGGCAGGACAACGCTGACGATTGCCCATAGACTTTCTAGTATTCGAAATTCTGATCGTATTCTTGTGTTGACGGATAATGGAATTGAAGAGGAAGGAACTCATGAAGAACTGCTATCAGAAAAGGGCATTTATCATAGTTTCTATTCTATGGTAGAGCACAATTAGATTCGTGTTAATGGGAAGAAGATTTAGTGAAATATAAATCTTCTTCCTATTTTTTACATAATATAGCTTGACACATAATACAATGCGATATATAGTATTATGTAAAAGGAGGCATGATTATGGAAGCACAATTAAAAAGAGGTCTTATAGAAATATGTGTATTGGCTGCTATTCGCTGTGAAGATTCTTATGGGTATAAAATTGTGAAAGATGTATCAGCATATATTGAGATATCTGAATCAACCCTATATCCTATTTTAAAAAGACTTGAAACAAATGATTGTCTTGCTGTATATTCTGTAGAACACAATGGACGACTTAGAAAATACTACAAAATAACAGACAAGGGTCTAGAGCAAATTCAAAGATTTTTAGAGGAGTGGAAAACAGTTATGGAAGCTTACAATTTTATTGCAGGAGGGGCAACCAATGAGTAGAGAAGAATTTAAGAATAATCTAAAAAACAAACTAACCCAATTACCAAATGAAGAAATTGAAAAGTCCATTAGTTACTTTGATGAGATGATTGATGATCGCATGGAAGATGGTATGAAGGAAGAAGATGCAGTTAAGGAAATGGGCAATATTGATGATATTGCTGAGAAAATATTGACGGAAATGTCTCTTTACAAACTGGTAAAGACAAGAGTAAAGCCAGAAAAAGATTATACGGTACTAGAAATTATTCTTCTAGTATTGGGGTTCCCAGTATGGTTTCCACTTATTATATCGTTTTTTGCAGTCATCGGTTCTATCTGTATTTCGATATTTAGTGTAATTTTCTCGCTCTATGTAACTGTGATTAGTATTTTTGCGGCAGGAGTTCTCGGGCTAATCTTTAGTCCTGTGGCATTTGTAGATAATTTTTATGCGGGTCTGTTTATTGTGGCATCATCACTAATTTGTATTGGGCTTTCTATTTTCCTTCTCTATGCAACCAATTTCATTACAAAATGGATTATTAAAGGGATGGGGTACATGTGGAAGAAAATCAAGAAATTGTTTATTAAGAAGGAGGCGAGAGTATGAAAAAAGTTACAAAAATAATGTTGGTTATAGCAGGAATTACGTTGGTCAGTGGCTTATTAATGTTATCAACCACCTATGCGCTAGTTGGTGGAAACCTATCAAAGCTAAGTACTGGTGAGGACTTTGAAAAGAAGGAATATGAAGTTAGCGAGTCTGAGATAGATAACCTAGAGATTGATTTACATAGTAATGCGATAGAAATTGTTGGTACGGATAAAGACAAGATTCATATCACGTATTACGAAAATGACACTCAAAAATATGAAATCACAGAATCTGATAAAACGTTAAAGTTACGTCAGATTCCAATCCATAAAATCAGTTTCTTTGTTTTGAATTTTGATTTTGAAGCGTATTCAGTTAAAATTGAAATGCCAGAGGAATTAGTTGGACATTTGGAGATTGACAATTTAAGTGGTAGCGTAAAATTAGATGATTTATCAATAGGAGAAGATTTATCAATTAATATTGCGAGTGGATCACTGAAGACAAACCATATTAGTTGTAGTCAGAATGCAATCGTTTTAGCAAGTAGTGGATCGGTTAAAATGTATGACAGTATTGTTTCGGAAGATGCAAAATTGGATTTATCAAGTGGAAGCTTAACGATTCAAAATTTTGAAGCTGGTAATTTTGACGCAAATGTTTCAAGTGGAAGCGCGCACCTTACAAATGTTAAAGTAAATCAAGTGCTTCGATGCAATGGTAGCAGTGGGACGATACAGTTTGACCAGATGGATTCAAATGATAAGATTATTATTTCGGCAGCAAGTGGAAGTATCAGGGGAAGTATTGTTGGGAAAATGAGTGACTATACAATCCATTCAAAAGTATCAAGTGGTAGCTGCAATCTTCCGGAATTTATGGAAGGCGGATCTAAGCAATTAGATGTAAATGCACAAAGTGGAAGTATCAAAATAGAATTTAGCGAGATGGAATAATAAAAAAACAGAAAACAAAAAGCAAGACTTGAGATGGCGATGTAAAACGAATATAATAAGTTGATACCAAATGATTGAATGGGTGACAGGATGACTATATTCGTTAAGATATTAAAAATTGCAATTGGGAGTACGCTTGCTATTTTAGTAGCCAATGCATTACATTTGGAATATGCATTGGCTGCTAGTGTTATTGCATTACTTTCTATACAGGATACAAAGAAAGATACGATTCAAGTGGCAATAACAAGAATTCTTTTTTTCTTTGTTGCATTGCCAATTGCATACCTATCGTTTACGTTAACAAAATTTTCGTATTGGGGATTTTGTCTATTTTTGATTTTGTTTGTGGCAATTAGTTATAAATTCCAAGGATTACATGCAATTGCAATTAATACTGTGATTGCAACTCATTATTTTGCTCAAAAAAGTATGAGTTTTTCGCTCATTATTAACGAACTAGGCATATTGCTGATTGGTGCTTTAATCGGTATACTTTTTAACCTTTATGTTCCAAGTAATGAGAAAATGATTCGAAAGGTTCAAAAAAATGTGGAAGATGAAATACGAAAAATACTGTTTTCTATCGAACATCAATTAACAAATCAAATGCCGGAATGCGATGAAACATGTTATGTCAACCTGAAAAGTTTTATTGATGAAGGCCTAAAGCAAGCGTATGACAACATGAATAACTCGCTGTTTCAGGAAAGAAAGTACTTTATTGAATATATGCAAATGCGCAGGCAACAATATAAGATGTTAAAAAGAATTCAGGATAAAGTAGCTCAAATAAGTAAAATGCCTTCACAAACGACTGAGATTGCAAACTTTGTTGTTGCGATAGCAGAGTCGTTAGCGGAAAGCCAAAATGCAAAAGAACTATTGAAAATGCAAGAAACGTTATTTCTAGAATTTTCTCAGAGCAAACTTCCGATTACAAGAGCTGAATTTGAAGATCGGGCTATATTATTTGTGATATTAATGGATTTTCAGGGTTTTTTGAAATTGAAAGAAGAGTTTGTTGATCAACTAAGTGAGAAAGAAAAAGACAAATATTGGAAACTTAGATAAGGAGCAGGATAATGAAAAAATGGAATGTTAAGAAAACAATGGATATTTTTGACGATGAGGAATGTTATGAAATGGATCTGCTTTCAATTACCAGAACACAGTTATCCAATGAACGAACATTCCTAGCATATCTTAGAACCTTCTTGGGATTTATAGCAACAGGGGCGGCCATGATTCAATTCATAAATAATCTTCAATTCGTATTTGTTGGATATGTGCTTCTAACCTGCTCATTTGTCATTTTGTTATTGGGTGTAATTCGGTTTTTGGCAATCAAGAAAACAATCCAAAAAAAGGTATTTTTGCCAAAAGGAATCAAAAAAGAAAAGGGAACAGCTGATTGAAAATAGTATATCCTTTATTTAAGCTTATTTAGTAATTGTTCAAAACAAACACCGTCCATGGGCGGTATTTCTAATTTCTCTGATTCGAGAATACAGTTCTTTATGAATTTTGAGGCTTTTCGAACGGATGTACAAAGAGGAACTTGATTAACAGCATCTGCGATCAAAATAGACGCAAATAAATCTCCAGTTCCGGCCCTAGGCGTCCCGACTTTCTGGTTTTTTAGCAACTTAAATTCAGCATGAGCGTCGTTTTTTTCATACACAAAATTGCCGACATAGGACCCAAAGTCAATTCCGCTGATAACAACTTTGCGAGGACCTAGGGTGGATAATTCGAAGGCAAGTTGAAGTAATTCGGGCTGTTTCCAAGAAGTATCTTTGTAAGAAGTATTTGTTAACAGGCATGCTTCTGTGATGTTTGGAGTAATGATATCTGCAAGTGCCACAAGTTTCTTGAGTTCTTCACATAAATCTTTTGAATAGCCCGTATATAATTCGCCGTGGTCGCCCATGACAGGATCAACGAGTAGGATTGTATTGGGGTTATGGAATTCTTTCACAAAATCACAGATCATTGCAACTTGTTCTTTGGAGCCAAGATAACCCGTTGCGATTCCATCAAACTCTAGTCCTAGCTGCTTGAACTGTTTAGAAAAGTGGTTCAAATTCCTAGTATAATCATCAATGAAATAGCTTGGATATCCAGTATGGTTCGATAAAATGGCTGTTGGTATGGGGCAACATTGGAGTTTTAGATGCGAAATAACGGGTAATGAGACTGTGAGTGAACAACGTCCAAAACCAGACAAATCGTTGATAACCGCAATTTTCTTTTGATGATTATGATTGAATTCATTCATATGTGTACCTTCTTTATAGTATTGGATTCTTATTTTGAAATTCGATTGAAATAAGGATGTTTTCGAAGCAATAGGGCGATTAGTACAAACGCCACTCCATTGATAATCCCTTCAATGAATAGAGGAATTGCAAAGGGGAGAACCGTGAGAAAAGTGATTGCAGGAAGATCCCCCAAAATGATTGTTGCAATTGTGTACCCCACAACATGTATTAAGATACCAACAATAATAGCAAGTATCGTGTAAGGATTTAAAACCTTTTTGGGATTCTTTTCTATGGATTTTAATAATATAAGACCAACGATCATTGCCAGTACAATTTTAATGATGAATGTTGGTATTGTCCAGATGGAATAAGGTGATAATAAATCAGCTAATGCCGAGCCGATGCTTCCTGCGATGATTCCAGCCTGTATGCCACTGAAATAACTAGCTAAAAATAGAATACATAATCCCATATTAACATATCCGTAGGGAATTGGAATCTTTAAAAAGGAAGTTGCAACATAAGTGAGTGCAATAAGAACTGCAAGTAGAGTTATGGTTTGAATGGTGGTTTTGGTTTTCATTAAATTGAATCCTCCATGTATTTTTTACAAGAATACATCATAACTGGTTTGATATAAAAAGCCAATATGAACCGGTGTGAGCATGCCAGTTTGAGGATGTGAAATAATCTTTCAATTTCGCAAATAGTCATCAAATTCTTGACATTATCTGTGCATAATGAGATAATTCATATGAAATGGTTTGAATGTATTTAGTGAATGTGTATTCATTTAATTCTTTTTACTATTATCTTTGATAAGTGAGAGTCAGCGTGAAGAAAAGAATTGGACTTGTTTGTGGAATAGTGATTTTGATTGTGCTCGTTTTAGTCGGATTTCATTATTACAATATCCCTACAGTATGTATATTCCATGAACTGACTGGACTCTATTGTGTTGGATGTGGTTTGACAAGGGCTACGAAAAGTCTGATGAGATTGGAATTTTACCAGGCGTTTCGATACAATGTACTGATGACACCACTGATTATTCCGATACTATGTTTATTGTTTGTTTCAACGATTCAATATATCAAGGGGGTTGGTATTGACGATGTTCTGATTTTAAAGGTTATCGTTAAAATCTGGCCGATTATTGTTTTTTTTATTCTAGGGTTTATGATTTTGCGAAATATAATTCCGGAGCTGGCACCTGTCAGAATCTACTAGAATTATAGTTAGCGTTTTTCATAAAAATGAGTTGGAAAGGAGGGTATGGGAGATGCAAAAATTTGGTTTAAAGTTAGGTTTAAGTATTGCAGAAATGTTATGCTGTAGTCCATTGTTTGGACTGATTGCTTTGATTATGGTTATTATTGCAAACTCGAAATTCAAAGCGGGAGATGAGGCGGAGTCCGAAAAATTGTCAAAAATTGCTACAATTCTTTTGATTGTAGGAGCGGTATTATCTGTTGTTGTATCAATTATCTATGTTGCGATTTTTGGATTATCATTTGCAAGTTTAGGAAGTAGCTACTCTTATTAATTAGAAACACGTACGCGGAGTGACCAATTTGTTGCTCCGTTTTACTTGACAGATTACGATTAATTTCGTATATTTATTAAGTAATTAAATTGATTTTTTTGATATATTAGGAGGAAGAAAGATGAACGCAAAAACAACAAGTATTATTGCATATCTTGGGTTAGTTGGTTTTCTAATCGCATTTTTGGCAGGAGATAAGACATCAAGTTTATCAAAAAGACATTTGAATCAAGGATTAATTTGCGCATTATGTGCATTCATTCCATTTATTGGATGGGTTGCATACCTTGTATTCGCAATCATGGGAATTATGAGAGCTATTAATGAAGATGAAACTCCACTTCCAGTAATTGGCGGAATTGAGTTAATTAAGTAAGAATTAGCTTAAGATAAAATAGCACTTATTTAAAAGTCGAAATCGATTTTTGAATGAGTGCTATTTTTTGTACCTTTAAATAAAAAATTGTCTAATTTGACGAATAATGATTGAAAATCAATGAGGAATAAAGTAAAATTGTACTACTACTAGATTTGGGAGGAATATATGGAGCTGGATCGTATTAGAGTAAATAAGGTACTACTTAAGGGATGGTTTTCAATCCTATCAATCCTTGTATTGGC
Source organism: uncultured Lachnospiraceae bacterium (assembly GCA_964635395.1). Taxonomy (GTDB): domain Bacteria; phylum Bacillota; class Clostridia; order Lachnospirales; family Lachnospiraceae; genus CAZWNX01. The sequence goes on along the minus strand of CAZWNX010000014.1, from coordinate 11,300 downwards.
TTACTTTGTTGAATTTGTGAAAAAGGAGCGTACAATAGTCTATATAGTAACGTTTATCTTGATTGGTGGAATACCTTTTGTTGTTGCATTATTGACATATACGAAAAGTAGAACGAGTAAGGTCGTTCCCTACTTGGCGGCATTTGGATATTTAGCTCTGTATATTTATGCAATGTTTACAGGGGATACAATTCTGGTCTTTGCCTATATCTTTCCAATTATTTCAATTCTGATTTTATCAAATGACGTGAAGTTATTAACCGTGTTTTCGGTATTTACATTTGTTGGGAATATAAGTGGAATTCTATATCGAATAATTGTGCTGAAACAAACATCTGCGCAAGAAATTACAGACTATGAAATTCAACTTGCAGCCGTATTGATGACTTTAGTGCTTACAATCATTGCGACTAAAACATTGAAGGAAATTACACAAAGCAAATTAGAAAATATTCAAGCGAACGAATCAATGCAGGCGAATCTGGTGTTAAGTATTAAAGAGACTGCAAAAGGTATTAATTTAAACGCAACTGCAATTTCTGGAAAAATCATTGAGATGAACCAGCTTGCAGATATTACGAAAGAATCTGCAAAAGAAGTGACTGTTGTATCCACTCAAACAGCCCAGTACATACAGGAACAGTTAGAACATACTCAGGATATACAAAAGTATACAGAGGTTGTAATCGAATTGACAAATGCGATGAAAGACTTATCTTTGGCTACTTCGAAAGTAGTGTATTCGGGAATTGAGAACATGAATCATCTTGAAACTGGGGCTCAGGAAACCACGGAAAATAGTGGTAAGGTTACAGAAAAGACAAGCCGCTTGCAAGAGCGAACGAAAAATGCAATGGATATTATTTCGATTATTCGTGGTATTGCAAATCAAACCAATATGCTTGCATTGAACGCTTCCATTGAGGCTGCAAGAGCTGGTGAAGCTGGTAAAGGATTTGCGGTTGTTGCTCAAGAAATAACAGGTCTTGCGAATCAGACAAAGTCTGCAACTGAAAAAATTGGAACCTTGATCTTGGAACTTCAAAATGAAGTGAGTGAAGTTACTAGTGCAATAGAGAGAATGTCAGAAATCAGTATGCAGCAAAACGATATGATTCAGTCTGTTGGAAAAGATTTTGAAGAAATAAAGATGGGTGTTTTGGGCATAGAGCAGCAAGTTGAAAAACAGGAAGATCAAGTGTTTGCAATGCAAAACGCAAATGAACGGATTGTAGAAAAAGTATATCAAGTGAGTGCAAATTGTGAAGAAGCAAGTGCTTCCACACAGCAGATTCTAACGATGACGATGAGAAATAAAGAAACGTGTGATCAAATTGAGCAGTCGGTTGTTCAACTCGTTCAAGAGATGGATGACTTAGTAACTAAATAATTTATTATAAGGAGGTATTTGATGAACGAAATTTTTCAAAACATTCAAACAATCACCTATGAAGGTGACAAAAGCAAAAATCCACTTGCTTTTAAGTATTATGATCCAGATCGTATTATTATGGGCAAAACGATGAAAGAGCATCTTCCTTTTTCAATGGCCTGGTGGCACAATATGAGCGCTACGGGGGCGGATATGTTTGGTAGTGGAACAGTAGATAAAAGCTTTGGAGAAAAAAGCGGGACGATGGAACATGCTAAAGCAAAAGTAGATGCCGGATTCGAGTTTATGCAAAAACTTGGAATTACCTATTATTGTTTTCATGATGCAGATATTGTTCCGGAAGCGGATACAATAGAAGAGACAAACCAAAGACTGGATGAAATTACAGATTATCTTAAGTTAAAAATGGATGAGACGGGAATCAAGCTATTGTGGGGAACGGCTAATTTATTTACAAATCCTAGATATATGAATGGAGCAGGAAGTACAAATTCTGTTGATGTATATTGTTTTGCGGCAGCGCAAATCAAGAAAGCTCTTGACTGTACCGTGAAATTAGGTGGAAAAGGATATGTATTCTGGGGTGGAAGAGAAGGATATGAAACGCTTTTAAATACAGACATTAAGTTTGAAGTAGAAAACATTGCAGCGCTTATGAAGATGGCGGTTGAATATGGTAGAAAAATTGGGTTTACTGGTGACTTCTATATTGAGCCAAAGCCAAAGGAACCAATGAAACACCAATATGATTTTGATGCAGCAACATCAATTGGTTTTTTGCGTCAGTATGGATTAGATAAAGATTTCAAAATGAATATTGAGGCAAATCATGCAACTTTAGCAGGGCACACATTCCAACATGAGTTGCGCATTAGTGCAATCAATGGGATGCTTGGTAGCGTAGACGCAAATCAGGGAGATAATTTGTTAGGATGGGATACAGATCAGTTTCCTTCTAATGTATATGATGCAACACTATGTATGTATGAAATCATCAAAGCAGGTGGACTGACAGGCGGTTTGAATTTTGATTCAAAGACAAGAAGACCTAGTTATACGCATGAAGATATGTTTGAAGCTTATATTTTGGGAATGGATACATTTGCCTTAGGGTTAATTAAGGCAGTACAAATGATTGAAGATGGAAGAATGGATGATTTTGTGAAACAAAAGTATTCAAGTTTTCAATCTGAGTTAGGACAACGTATCTTAAACAAAGAAACTACGCTAGAGGAGTTGTCGAGCTATGCAATTAAACTAGGACAGGCTAATTTACCTGAATCTGGTCGTCAAGAATACTTAGAATCTGTTATGAATCAAATTATGTTTAGTGTTTAAAAGTTTAACGAGTGTCTTGTGCGAGATTGCATGGGACACTCGTTTTGTGCTGGTGATGATTATTTTTGTTTGCATGATAAAATTATAGATGTTATACTTTCAATGTGTAATTGGGAGTTTAATTGGGGAGAAAGGACACCTGTGATAAAACGTAAGGATAAAATACTAATCAGTGCAATTGAACTTCTAGATGAGTCTGGAATTAGTGGATTGACTACCAAAAATCTTGCAAAAAGGCAGAGTGTGAGTGAACCTGCTCTATATAGGCAATATAAAAATAAACAAGAGATTATTGACGAGATCTTAGAAGAATATGCAAGATATGATGAGAAAATTGAAAATTCAATTAAGGCATCAGCGTTATCGGGGAGAGAAGCAGTACTATTTTATATAACCAGATTTGCTGAGCTATATGAGAATTATTCAGAACTTACAACAGTGATGTTTTCGTTTGATTTATTTTTTTATCAAGAAAAATCGCTTGAATATATGACGAACGTTAATCAAAATAGACTTCTTTTTTTATCTCAATTAATAGAAGCCAACCGAGGTGACTTTTCGTTTGACAAATCGTTTTCAAGTCTTGAAATGGCCGAACTTATTATGGGTATGTTTTTGGCTGTAACGTATCAATGGAGAATGCATGGAAAGGATTTTATGTTGAAAGATAAAATTCTGAAAATGAGCGAAAAATTGTTGGCGTAATGAGTAGATTTGAAGAGGAGAAAAGATGAAAATATTAATTGTTGAAGATGATTATGCAAGTAGAATATATATGGAAAAAGTGTTTGGTCAATTGGGTGATCTAGATGTTGCTGAGAATGGAGTCAAAGCACTTGAGTTGATTGCAAGGCGAATGGTAGAAGGTAGTGGATATGAAGTGGTATGCTTAGACATTATGATGCCTAAAGTGGATGGAATTGAAGTGTTAAAAAAAATAAGGTTACTTGAAACAGAACATCAAGTTCTACCGCAGGATCGGGCAGTTATTCTGATGACGTCTGCTATATGTGATGAAGAAACGATGGATCAAGCATTCCAGTATGGTTGTAATCATTATATTGCAAAGCCAATAGCACTAGAAGAACTAGAACGGATATTTGTAGAAGTTGGTTTGATAACGGAATAGGGATAACAAAACGGGAAAGACATTGTGCACAAAAGAAACTAGTTAATACACATAAAACTATTAAATATATACTAAAAAGAGGAGAGTTGCTCTAGGCAATTCTCTTTTTTTATGATAGAATTACGTTAGTGAGTATTAACTAGTGTGAGGGGTGAAATGATGAGTGGTATGCAATTTGATGAACCTATGATTGAAGCGTATGTATATGAAACATCTCAAATAATTGAAACGCTAGAACAATTGTTGATTTCAAGTGAAAAAAACATTCGTTTTTCAAAAGATGAGATCAATGAAATTTTTCGTTTTATGCATACAATTAAGGGGTCTTCTGCAATGATGATGTTTCAAGACATCAGCACGTTAGCGCATCGTTTAGAAGACATATTCTACTTGATTCGCGAAAACGAGGAGGTCGAGTATGATTTTTCCAAGCTGATTGACTGGGTATTAGAAAGCGTTGATTTTTTCAAAATAGAAATGATTAAAATCCGCAATTCTGAAGAGCCAGATGGAAGTAGTACGGAATTGATCGAACAATTAAATAACTATCTTGAAGATGTGAAGGCATCAAACCCTTCCATTGAGAAAAGCAAGCAAAAAAAAGGACAACAAAAACAGGAAACAAAAGAAGTTGAAGTTCAAAAATACTATATCAGACCTGATAAAAGTGAAAAGAGTTTTAAGTATTTTAAAACGACACTTTGGTTTGATGAAAAATCCGAGATGGAGAATATTCGCTCCTATACGGTGATTCATAATATCTCGGAATTAGTGGAAGAAGTACAGTATGTACCCAAAGATATAATAGAAGACGATAGTGCTGCTGATACAATTAAAAAAAATGGATTTCTGATTTTGGGGAAAACGTTAAAAGAATTAGATACAATTAAAGAATATTTAGATAAAACTGTTTTTTTGAATCGACTAGACTTTTCGGAGATAACAAATGGTGAGTATGATGCTCAAGTTTTAGAATTAGCGAGCGATTGTGTTTTTGAGGACATTAAGGTACCTGAAACATCCAAAATATATGCCGAAGCAAAGAGTGTTAAGGACAAGATGAAACAGGTTCATTCAGTTGAAAAAACAGATAGTAGTGATCATGGAACGCCATTAAAGCAAAATATGATTAGTGTACATGTGGACAAGTTGGACAAATTGATGGACATGGTCGGTGAACTAGTGATTACAGAAGCAATGGTTACGCAAAACCCTGAGGTGACTTGTTTGGACATTGATAGTTTTGAAAAATCATCAAGGCAACTTCACAAAATCACATCTGAACTTCAGGATATGGTTATGGCAATCAGAATGGTTCCACTATCTACTACTTTTATGAAAATGCATAGGATTGTACGGGATATGACTAGGAAGCTTAATAAGGATGTGGAACTGGTTGTATATGGTGAAGAAACAGAAGTTGATAAGAATATTATTGAGAAAATTGCTGATCCGCTGATGCATATTATTCGAAATTCAATTGATCATGGAATTGAAGATGAAGAATCAAGAAAGGCGAGTAATAAACCTGAAAAGGGAACCGTTATTTTAGAAGCAAAGAATGCGGGAAGTGATGTTTTGATTATTATCAAAGATGATGGAAAAGGAATGGACAAACTTAAATTATACGAGAAAGGCGTTCAGGCAGGGTTGGTTAAGCGAGAGATGCAAGATATGACAGATCGCGAAATCTATCAGTTGATTCTTAATCCGGGGTTTTCAACCAAAGAAGAAGTAACGGAATTTTCTGGAAGAGGAGTGGGGATGGACGTTGTAGCCAAAAACATTGAATCCGTCGGAGGAACCGTTATCGTTGATAGTGAATTAGGAGTTGGAACGACAATTCTACTAAAAATACCCTTAACCCTTGCAATTATTGAGGGAATGAATATTAAAGTTGGAAATTCAAGATTTACAATTCCTATTATATCCATTAAAGAATCTTTCAGGCCAAGTGAAAAAGAGATTATATGTGATACCCAGGGGCAGGAAATGATTATGGTAAGGGGTGTGTGTTTCCCAATTATTCGCCTATATGATTTTTTTGGTTTAGAACAATCTGTTACCAATATAAGTGAAGGAATACTAATTATGGTAGAGGAAGATGAGAAGAGTTGCTGTTTTTTTGCAGATGAGCTTCTTGGACAACAACAAGTCGTTGTAAAAGCATTGCCAGAATATATTAAAAAGCGAAAAAAAATACAGGGATTGGGAGGATGTACATTATTGGGAGACGGAAGCATAAGTTTGATTTTATCAGTAGGAGAGATGGGATTATCCAGTGTAAACGACAAAATTTAAGTGAGGGGTGAAAGAATGACGGAACGAGTAAGCGTAATAGAAGAGTATGAAGAAGATACTCAGAAAGGTAAGTTTCTGACATTTTCAATTGGTGAAGAATTCTATGGAATTGACATTATGTTTGTCACTGAAATAGTTGGAATACAACCAATTACAGTGATTCCAGAGTTGCCAGACTATATTAAAGGAATCATTAATCTAAGAGGCAAAATTATACCAGTAATGGATGCGAGACTTAAGTTTAAAAAGCCTGAGAGAGAATACAATGATCGAACCTGCATTATTGTAATTGATGTTTCGGAATTATCCATAGGAGTTATAGTGGATGCGGTATCGGAAGTTTTGACAATAACAGATGAGAATATTGTACCACCTCCGTCGCTCAATGGTGTAGGACGTAAATACATCAAAGGTGTAGGTAAATGTGGGGAAAAGGTAACCTTATTAATTGATTGTGACAAACTTTTAAATGACAATGAACTAGCTGAATTAGTGCTCGATGTTGAGTGATAGGGGGATAAAATATGAAATGGTTTTTAAATCTAAAAATTGGTGTGAAATTGATTATTGGTTTTATTATTGTAGCAATGATAGCAGGAAGTATAGGAATTGTAGGAACTGTAAATATCCAGAAGGTGGATGAAGCGGATGAACGACTCTACGAGATGATGACGGTTCCGTTAGGCGAGATGATCTTAATGGTAGAGTCCTATCAAAGGATGCGGGGCAATGTTAAAGATATACTAATATCAAGTACGCAAGAGGAATATGAAGACTATGAAGCACGAATTAAAGAGCGAAACGTGGAATTTGATACAACTTTAAAAAGTATTCAGACAACACTACTTACAGAAGAGGGTAAACAACTAGTAGCAGATATTTTTGAACAAAAAGCACTTTATGATGAGGTTGCGGCAAAAGCAATTGCGTTATCGAAGGAAGGAAAAAAAGAGGAGGCGCATGTACTCTTACAGACAGAGGGAGAAGAAATTCGTACACTTATTGAAAAAGATTATCGTAGATTAATGGAAACCAAGATTAACGCTGCAGAGGAAACGGCAAAGGAAAATAAGGCGACTGCAAGTGAAGCGATTACAATTATGATTATTTTGATTATTGGTGGTGTACTTGTTTCCATTCTCTTGGGTGTATTGATAAGTAATATTATTAAAAAACCTCTTAATAAAATGGTGGGTGTTGCCAATGAAATTGCCAATGGAAATCTGGATGTAAATTTAGATATTGATACAAAGGATGAAGTAGGAGAACTTGCAAATTCATTCCGCTTGATGACGGAAAATATTAATGAAGTATTATCCAACATTAATATTGCGTCCGAGCAGGTAGCGGGGGGTTCAAGACAGGTATCGGATTCAAGTATGGCATTATCTCAGGGAGCAACGGAGCAAGCAAGTTCGGTTGAAGAATTGACGGCTTCCATTGAAGAGATTGCTTCCCAAACAAGACAGAATGCGGCCAATGCAGACAAAGCAAAAGAAGTAGCAACGGCGGCACAGTTACATGCGCAAAAAGGAAATGCTCAGATGAGTGATATGCTTAATGCAATGTCAGAAATTAATGACTCATCTAATAATATTAGTAAAATTATTAAAGTGATTGATGATATCGCATTCCAAACCAATATTCTAGCACTCAATGCTGCAGTGGAAGCAGCAAGGGCAGGGCAGCACGGTAAAGGATTTGCGGTGGTTGCAGAAGAAGTAAGGAATCTTGCAGCAAGGTCTGCAAATGCGGCCAAAGAAACAACGGCTATGATTGAAGGTTCCATTAAAAAAGTGGACGATGGAACAAAGATTGCAAAGGATACGGCTTTGGCACTTAACCAGATAGTAGAAGGTGTTTCAGAGGCAACGGAATTGGTAGGACAAATTGCAGTCGCATCTGGAGAACAGGCATTGGGCGTAGATCAAATTAACCAAGGAATTATGCAGATTTCGAATGTTGTGCAGACGACAAGTGCGACAGCAGAAGAAACGGCAGCGGCAAGTGAAGAATTATCTGGACAAGCAGCAATGCTTAAGGAACAGGTATCTACGTTTAAGTTAAAGAGAACCAAAAGAAATGCTTATCGTAGTGAAGGTAGTGGAGAAGACGAAAAAGTCTTGAAAATGATTGAACAAATGAAGTCAAGTGAACAATATAGAAAAAAAGCTCCTTCAGGAGGTGGACAAAGAAAAATCACATTGAGTGACGATGAATTTGATAAGTACTAATTAAGGTAATCGATATGATACATATAACAGATAAAGAGTTTAGACTTCTTTCAGATTATATCAGAGATTTCTGTGGTATTAATCTGAAAGAAGAGAAGAAGACGCTTTTGGTTGGAAGATTGAGTAATATTTTAACGGAAATGGGCATAGCGGACTTCTCAGAGTATTATGCCAGAATCTGCAAAGATAAATCAGGAGTTGAAGTCAGTAAGCTAGTGGATAAAATAACGACCAATCATACCTATTTTATGAGGGAAGCGCAGCATTTTCAGTTTTTTACAGAAGAGGTATTACCTTTTCTTGAAAGTAATGTGTCCACAAAGGATTTGCGCATTTGGTGTGCAGCAAGTTCTTCAGGAGAAGAGCCATATACCTTGGCAATTTTATTGGAAGAATATTTTGCTGAGCGGGGATTGATGTGGGATAAGCGAGTGTTAGCCACAGATTTATCTTTAAATGCATTGAGTAAGGCAAGAAGTGGAATTTACCCAGTTCAAAGTATTGAGACGATGCCCAAAACGTGGCAACTGAAATATTTTCAAAAAATATCTCCGGACAGTGTAAAAGTAAATGCAAATATACAAAAAGAAGTGATTTTTAGAAGATTTAATTTACTGGAAGAAACATTTCCGTTTAAGAAAAAGTTTCACACGATTTTTTGTAGAAATGTTATGATTTATTTTGATAATGATGTAAAAGAAGAATTGATTAATAAAATGTATGATAGTTTAGAGTATGGTGGGTATCTATTTATCGGACACTCGGAATCGCTAAACAGAGAAAAGACAAAGTTTCGATATATTAAACCTGCTGTTTATAGGAAACTATAATGTTTGTGCTCAAAGGAATGTAAAAGGGGGTAAATTAGGATGATCTGTATTGGAATCGGAGAATATGCGATTTCTGATAATCCGCAAGATTTTATTATTACACATGCGCTAGGTTCGTGTGTGGCACTTATTATTCACTGTCCAAGGACGAAAAATACTGCAATGGCACACATTGTATTGCCAAAACAAAAAGAGGATTCATATGGCGATTCTTTGAAAGGAAGCTATTATGCAGACTGTATTGTACCTAAATTAATTGATTATTTTATTTTTGAAAAGGGTTGTAAACACTCGGAATTAAAATATTACTTAGTTGGAGGAGCAAGTTCCTTGAATGGGAATGATGTATTTAATATTGGACGAAAGAATATTGAAATGGTGTGCAGATTATTGAAAGACAAGCATGTGGAAAAATGTAAAATGGAAGTTGGCGGAAATGTTAGCAGAACGGTATCGGTTGATATTTCAAATGGATGTGTTACAATTATGCAACAAAAAATGATCGTTTAGTCATTAGACGGATCATAAATTAGGGGTGGGTATGAACTATGGATTATCAAATGATTTTGGATACGCTTGGAGATGGTGTAATTGTAATTGATGATAAGAACAGCGTGTTGTTTGTAAATAAAATGGCCTGCCATATATTGGGAAAAGTTGAAAAAGACATTAAAAGTCATGTAATACAAGATGTTTTTAATATATGCACAAGGGAAAAAGGAAGTATCATTTTAAATTTGATCAAAGAGGTTCGTTTGTACAAGAAGACGAAAGGACTAGACCATAATTCCTATATTGTAATGGAGGGGCAAAAAGAGAAATATTTGTCGGCAAGCATTTCGTTTATCAAAGAATTTAACAGGAATATCATTGTAATTACTTTTCGAGATATAACGCGAATCAAAAAGATGGAAAGTGAAGCAATGGATCAAAGAAAGAATTTGGAAACCATTTTTAATTCCATGCCTTTGGGCGTTTTCCTGATTGATATCAATCGAAGAATCCTAAGCGTAAACCCATTTATTGAAAGAAATTTTGATGTTGAAGGAAAAGCATTGCAGGGAGTTCGAGTGGGTGAGCTGATCAAATGTTCCTATGCACTTTCGGGGGCTACTTGTGGTGAAGCAATAGAATGTGAAAACTGTATGATTAAAAATACCGTGGAGTCTTTATATAGTCAAGACCTTGAATATCTTTCGGAGCGGATTCACAAACAACATACTATAGGGAATGATGTATTTGAACGGGATTACCAAGTTGTTTTTGTCAAGACATATCCAGTAGATCGTAAACGGATTATTCTGTTGATGGAAGACATTACAGAACAGGTGATTTATGAAGAAACGATGAAACGGGCGCGTGATGAAGCGCAAGAAGCGAGCAGGTTGAAAAGTGAATTTTTATCCAATATGAGCCATGAAATTCGAACTCCTTTGAATGGAATTATTGGAATGATTGAACTTAGTAAGCGCCGGATAAAAGATCCTGAGGCAATTGAGAACCTTGAAGTTGCAAGGGGGTCAAGTCTTAATTTATTGCAGATTATTAATAGTGTTTTAGATATTTCTAAAATAGAAGCAGGAAAGTTTGTTTTATATGAAAAGCCATTTGATCTTTCTTCCTTGATTAAGGAAGTTTATAATGAAAATCGATCTAAAATAAATAAGCCGGTAGCGCTTATAGCGCCAACCCATATGGATTTTGAGAGGCTGGTCGGAGATAGTCTTAGAATTAAGCAGGTTATTAATAATCTTGTTGATAATGCAATTAAATTTACAGATGAGGGAAGTATCATTATTTCTGCCAACGTTTTTACTAGGGAAAGTAGAACGTGGCTCAAAGTGTTTGTGAAAGATTCTGGGATCGGCATTAAAGAAGAAAATTTGGATAAAATATTTGAAAGCTTTGTTCAAGAAGATGGCTCTTTTACAAGGCAAAAGGGCGGAACGGGTCTTGGCTTGGCAATTTCAAAAAAAATTATTGAGAAAATAGGTGGAGAAATATACTGTTTAAGCAATTACGGGAAAGGTTCAGAATTTGGATTTGTGATTCCTGTGAAGTTCGAAGAAGATACC
>CAZWNX010000013.1:1885-38447 GCA_964635395.1 uncultured Lachnospiraceae bacterium | reverse complement strand
GGAAACTGGTCCACACCACGAATTTTCTTTAATTCATACCCATTGTCACATAGATACCTTAAATCCCTAGCCAAGGTAGCACTATCACAACTCACGTACACAATTCTTTTTGGTTGCATCAAAACCATGGTTTCTAGGCACTTTTCATCGCAACCTTTTCTTGGAGGGTCTACGACGATCACGTCTGCAACGATCTGCTCGTTGTCACGTTTTTCAGGAAGTACTTCTTCCGCCTTCCCCACATAGAAGCTGGTATTAGTTATATTATTAATCTTAGCGTTTTCTCTAGCATCTAAGATTGCCTGTTCAACAATTTCTACGCCGTAAACATGCTTTGCCTGTTTGGCTAGAAAAAGAGAAATCGTCCCAATCCCACAATACAAATCCCAAACGATTTCATTCCCCGTCAAATTTGCATAGTCCCTTGCAAGGGAGTAGAGCACTTTCGTCTGAACAGGATTTATCTGATAGAAGGATTTTGCCGAGATTCGAAATAGTGTATCGTCAATGGTATCTTCTATATAACTTGTTCCGTAGATGGTTTCAACCTGATCCCCCATAATCACATTGGAATGGGTTTGATTTACACTGATTGCAATACTTACAATCTCTTTTACCACTACTAGCTTTTTCACCAATTGTTCTGCATGTGGTAATTTAGGCGCATTAATAACAAGACAAACCATCGTCTGATTGGTTGCAAATCCTGTACGAATCAATATATGACGTACAATTCCCTTTTGGGTTTCCTCATCATACGTTGGAATCTTGTATTTTTCCAGGAACGTCACAATAATCTCAAGAATTTTCGCATTTTCTGTTCGTGCTAGATGACAATCCATTGTCGGAATAATACTATGGGTATGCCCCGCATAGAATCCCGTAACAATACCGCCATTTTTGTCCATTCCCACTGGGTACTGAGCTTTATTTCGATAGCGAAAAGGTTCTTCCATTCCAATGATTGGCTCTAATACACGGGCAATTTCATCCTTTGAAAATCCCCCAATGCGCACCAAGTTTTGAACAATTTTTTCTTCTTTATAGGCTAACTGCTTTTCATATTGGAGCCCTTGAATCTGGCAACCACCACATTTTTGATGAATCGGGCAAGGTGGATTGGTACGAAAAGAAGAAGGTGTTATAACCTTCTCCAATTTTGCATATCCATAATTTTTTTTGGCTTTCATGATTTTGACAAGCGCCACATCACCAATAAAAGCATCCTTCACAAATAAGGTATATCCTTCTGACTTACCAATTCCTTCTCCGTTCATGCCGATATCCGTGATGGTTATAGTAAGTTCATCATTTTTCTTAAATTGCATATATCCCCCAAACTTAATCTCTTGTTGCTCGTAGATTGGATTCAAATAAGCGATTGTAACCAAGCCAGCCTGTTTCATTGGTTCCTTCTAAGACTTCCGTAAAGGTTTGAATCTTTGCATCTGTATTATCTGCAAAATTAAGCGCTACTGCTTCAATAAGTGCAGGTTTCTTAGGTGATCCATACTCTAGTTCACCGTGATGTGCGAGGATACAATGCTTTAACTGTGCCTTGATTTGGTTTGGAAATCCTGGAATCTGTGCGATCTTTTCAGATACCATCTCGCTTCCCATCACAATATGTCCTAACAGCTGCCCATCATCGGTATAATCATTTTCTGGAAACAGTGATAATTCTCTTACCTTCCCAATATCATGACAAAGTGCACCCGCAATCAGCAAGTCACGATTTAAGATTGGATACTGCTTAGCATAGAATTCGCACAGACTAGCAACGCTTAATGTATGCTCTAACAATCCACCTACGAATCCATGATGAACGGCTTTTGCTGCTGAAGATTTTTGGAATAAGTCTGCAAATTCCTGATCTTTAATAAAAATCATTTCTAATAATTCTTTTAGGTACGTGTTTTGAATGCTCGCAATCAAATCCTTCAATTCTGTTGCCATCACAGCTAGATCCCGTTTACTTACTGGAAGGTAATTCTTAGTATCATACTCGCCTTCACTGCATTTTCTTACACGCTTTACGTTAATCTGATTTGTACCTTGAAATACAGTAAGATCTCCATACACTTCGATATAATCAAAGGCATCAAAATCACCGATTCCTGCACTGTTTGGGTCCCAGATTTTAGCATCAATGGTTCCCGTCTTATCTTGTAATACTACATTGTCAAACTGTTTGCCGTTCTTTGTTACGCTAGATTGCTTGTATTTGCATAAATATATATCAAATACACGATCGCCATCCCTATACTCTTTAATAAATTTCATTCCGTTACTCCCATCTAATTTGCTTTTTCTGTTGTAATTGTAATCTCATCTTCTTTGTACTGATCTTCTACAAATCGCATAAGGGAGATTTTAACTTCTTGTTCTGGTTTAAGAGAATCTATTATTTTTTTATAATCCTGCATGGAGGCTACTGGCTTTCCATCCACCTTGGTAATCACATTTCCGCTTGCAATTCCAGCATTCATTGCCGGCGACTTGGAGATTGCTTCCGTCACATATACACCATACGGAACGTTCAGTTCTTCGTAAGCAAGTGGTGTTACATCCATTCCAATAATTCCAATATAGGCTCTTGGCTCTGCATTTGATAGCTTTTCAACTAACGACAGAATATCCGATACTCCAAGTGCACAAATCACCTGATTTTTCTCAATTCCATTTGCTTCATCTGTAATCACACCAATTAATTCTCCCGTTATACTAAGCAAAAACCCACTGCTCTTCTCACTGGCATACATGTCCGTTGTAATTACCTTATATAAATCATCCGGCGCCTGAATGGTTTTCCCTGTACTCGTTACAATCCCATATGCAATGGAACCATCTTGTCCATAGGGACGTCCAATTGCAATAATCGGTCTTCCTATAAGCTGAATACTATTCGAATTACCTAATTTAGCTGGTTTGATTTTGGCAAGGCATGCCTCCCCCAAAATTTCTTTTCGCACACTGAAAATCCCCAGACCTGTTTTTGAACTCTTTTCTTTTAACTGCGCTTCAACAGGTTTTTCACCACAAAAAGTGATTCGATAGCTTTGTGCATCTGGTAAATCATTGGCATACGCAAGTACTAGAATTTCAACCCCATTATCCGCCAAAATAACCCCTGACGTTGTGTTCTCATTCTCTACTTCGTTTTGAAACCAGTCCATCGTACTCGCAACCCCAGTTACCGTTACCAAAAACGAATTGGCTTCCTGCGCACGCTCATATAAGCGATCATATAGAATTTGATAAGAATCCACATTTAATGAGTCGTTGATACTTTGCCTGCTAGGTCCTTCTACCTGTTCCACAACCTGGTTAACTAACTCCTCTTTGGTTTCTTCATCTGTAAGCATTTCATTTGGAAGAATTTCCTCAGTCGTCTCTGGTAGTTTTACTTTTGGGATTTCCTCTGGATATAATTTATTGCTGATGACTGGTTCTAAGACTAAAAAAGTCACACAGGCAACCAATCCAAATACGATTGCCATAGCAACAGTCATTAAGGTTCTTTTTATAAGCTTTTTTCGATTAATTGGCTTTTCTTTAATTTTTTCACGCATAAACGTAAATTGTTCTTTTTGATCCAAGCGTTTCACCACTTTCTAAGTCTGCAAGGTCTTTCTTTGTCAGTATATCGGATACGCTTATTCTTGTAAAGGTTCGTAGTATTTTTTTCAAGATTATGATATGATATTTGCAGATAAAATAATATGGAGTTTTACATGAATAAGAGAGTATTAAAAACCTTAGAATACAACAAAATAATTGATTTACTAGTCGAAAAAGCAACCTCTGATCCAGGCCGAATTCTTTGTAAGGACCTTGTTCCAATCTGCGATTTAGAATTGATTGAAATGACCCAGTTGCAAACACAAGATGCCATTGATCGCTTACTAAAAAAGGATTCTATTTCCTTTGGATCGACCTATGATTTTGAGACAATCTGCAAGCAGCTAGAAATCGGCATTTCTATTTCTATGGCTGATTTATTAAAGATTGCCAAATTTTTAGAAAACACCGCCAGAGTAAAGCAATTTGGCCGTTTCGATAAAGAAAAAACACAACCGGATTCCCTATCTCCTTATTTTGATGAATTAGAGCCACTAACTCCTCTTTGTACGAGAATCCGCTCTTGTATTCTATCCGAAGATGAGATGGCGGATGATGCGAGTAGCCAACTCAAGAATCTACGTAGACAAATTAGTCATTTAAGTGACAAGATTCACACACAGCTAGTGAGTCTTATGAATGGTTCTTATCGAAGCTATTTACAAGATGCCGTGATTACTCTACGTAATAATCGCTACTGTATTCCGGTGAAAACAGAACATAAAAATCAGGTTCCTGGTATGATTCATGACCAATCACAAACAGGGTCCACGTTATTTATTGAACCCTCTTCTATTGTATCCTTGAACAACCAAATCAAAGAGCAGGAACTTCTCGTAGAGCAGGAAATCGAGCGTATTCTCTACGAACTATCGATGGAGTGTGCGGTTCATCAGGATCTCATTTTACAAAATATGAAAACGATGGCTTTTCTTGATTTTGTATTTGCAAAAGCAAAATTCAGTTTATCCATGAATGGTTCAAGGCCACTTTTTAATCAAACTGGTTACATTCACATCAAAAAGGGGCGTCACCCCATGCTTGATCCTCAAAAAGTAGTACCGATTGATGTGATTTTAGGTGGCGAATATCATCAGCTGATTATTACTGGTCCAAATACTGGTGGAAAGACTGTTTCCATTAAAACCGTAGGACTTTTTACTCTGATGGGACAAGCTGGACTTCAGATTCCTGCAATGGATCGAAGTGAACTGACTGTTTTCAAGGAAGTATTTGCAGATATTGGAGATGAACAAAGTATTGAACAGAGTTTATCTACGTTTTCATCCCATATGACTAATATTATCTCTATTGTAGAGCAGGCAGACGCCTCATGCTTATGCTTATTTGATGAATTGTGTGCCGGAACGGATCCTACTGAAGGTGCTGCTTTGGCAATCGCGATCTTAGAAACCCTACGTAACCGTAAAGCCACAACGATGGCAACCACTCATTATAGCGAACTCAAACTCTATGCCCTCTCAACTCCATCCGTTGAAAATGCAAGCTGTGAGTTTAACCTAGAGACTCTAACACCAACCTATCGTCTATTTATCGGTATTCCCGGAAAAAGTAATGCTTTTGCAATTTCCTCTAAATTAGGTCTTCCTTCAGATATTATTGCAATTGCAAAAGAGCAGATTTCATCAGAAGATGAAACTTTCGAGGATTTAATTGCTGATTTGGAAAAAAGTCGCAAAACCATTGAGCAGGAACGCATTGAAATTGCTCGCTACAAAAAAGAGGTCGAATCTTTAAAAGACTCTCTTTCTAAGAAACAAGAAAAAATGGATTTAGCCAAAGAACGTATTTTGCGCGAAGCAAATGATCAAGCAAAGGACCTGATTTTAGAAGCAAAAACACTTGCGGATGAAACCATTCGTAACTTCCAAAAATACGACTCCCGTTCTCAAATCCGCGAGATGGAAGACTCTCGTACCAAGCTTCGAGAGAAAGTGAAAGAAATTGATCACAAAACTGCTATAAAAAAGGAAACCGTAACCAATCGTATTTCTCCAAAATCGTTGAAACTAGGAGATACTGTCAAAGTCCTTTCGTTAAATGCAAAGGGTAGTGTTTCTTCGTTGCCGGATGCAAAAGGAAATCTCTTTGTACAATGTGGCATTATCCGTTCTAAAGTTTCCATCAAAGATTTAGTACTAATAGAGGATCAATCCATTGCACAAACGTTAGAATCAACTAGCTTTAGTAGCATTCGACGCCAAAAATCCTCTACCATCCGACCTGAGATCAATTTATTAGGTTGTAAGGTTGATGAAGCACTAAGCAAACTCGATAAATATCTAGATGATGCTTATTTATCACCGCTTAAGAGTGTTCGAATTGTGCACGGAAAAGGTACTGGAGCACTTAGAACTGCTATCTGGTCCCACCTCAAAACTCTCTCCTACATTAAATCCTTTCGCCCAGGTGACTATGGCGAAGGAGATGCAGGAGTAACCATCGCCGAATTTAAATAGGAGGATTTTATGCTCACAAAACAAAAAATACTAATCGTGGATGATGATCACCATATTGCTGAGTTGATATCTCTTTATCTCATTAAAGAATGTTATGAAACTATGATTGTAAATGATGGTGAATCCGCTGTCATGGCTGTATCTTCCTTTAAGCCCAATTTAATATTATTAGATTTAATGCTCCCAGGAATGGATGGCTATCAAGTATGTCGTGAGGTTCGTGCATCTGCAAACACCCCCATTATCATGCTTTCAGCCAAGGGCGAGATTTTTGATAAAGTGCTGGGCTTAGAACTTGGTGCCGACGATTATATGGAAAAACCATTTGATACAAAAGAATTGGTTGCCAGAGTAAAAGCTGTACTTCGCCGCTATAAACAAATCACTTCTTTTCCAGAAGAAATAGCTGACACTTCCAAAAAAGTTACCTACACGGACTTGTCTGTGAATTTGACTAACTACTCTGTAATCTATATGGGCAAGATTGTTGATATGCCTCCTAAAGAATTGGAATTATTATACTTTTTAGCAGCTTCTCCAAATCAGGTTTTTACCAGAGAACAATTGCTAGATCAAATCTGGGGATATGAATACATTGGTGATACAAGAACGGTCGACGTTCACATCAAACGTCTGCGCGAGAAAATTCGCGACCATAGTGACTGGAGACTATCCACCGTGTGGGGAATTGGCTACAAATTTGAAACAAACCGTTCTTAGAAATGAGGTCTTCTATGAGAAAATCTCTTTACATGAAATTTTTACTTGCATATATTATATTTGGTTGCTTCGGCTTTGTTGTCGTTGCAACCTTTTCGTCGAATCTTACCTTTGAACATATTAAGCGTGAGCAGGCAGACACTCTATACAAAGAAGCAAATCTGATATCCAAAACTTATGCGACGCAACTTTACACCAACAAAATTACAATTGAATCTGCCTATTCTCAGCTGAGTGCACTTGCAACCTATCTTTCTGCTGACATTTGGATTGTAAACCCTTCTGGAACGATTGTGTTAGATTCAAACACAGAAACAGATGTCAATCATCTTAAAGTAATTGAAGGATTTGATCCCACAATCACCCGAGAAACCTACTATACTACTGGTGATTTTTTTCAGGAATTTGATACCGATATGTTGAGCATTCTGACTCCAATCACTGCAAACTATAAAACAAAGGGTTATGTAATTATCCACAAAAATCTTGAAGATATTCGAAAATCAGCCGATAGTTTATTAGGAATCACTTATATTACACTTGTTTTACTGATTCTTTTATCACTGATTATTCTACTGTTCTTTACCGAAATGTTTTATCTTCCTCTCAAAAAAATTATCCTCGCTACTGAAAATTATGCCAATGGAAACATGCACTACGAGTTCAGCGTTGACAGTAATGATGAGATGGGTTATCTTGCCGCATCACTTAACTATATGGCTAGTGAAATCGCACGTTCTGAAGACAATCAAAAAAAGTTTGTTGCTAACGTTTCCCATGATTTTCGCTCCCCGCTTACTTCTATTAAGGGATACCTAGAAGCAATGCTTGATGGAACCATTCCCGCAGAACTTCATCCCAAATATATTCACATTGTTTTAAACGAAACACAGCGTCTGACAAAACTTACAAACAGCTTATTGACCTTGAATAATCTAAATACAAAGGGAATGATTCTAGAACTCTCTAATTTTGATTTACATCAAGTCATTCGTGATACTGCTGCAACCTTTGAAGGAACTTGTACCAAAAAGCAGATTATGATTGAACTCCTACTAATCGGTGACGAATTATTTGTTCGTGCTGATATCTCCAAAATTCAGCAAGTTCTTTACAACTTACTGGATAATGCAATCAAGTTTTCGCACAAAGACTCTAAAATCATAATCGAAACAAGGGAGAAAAATCAAAAAGTGTTTGTTTCCGTTAAAGATTTTGGAATCGGCATTCCAAATGATTCACAGAAAATGATTTTTGATCGTTTCTATAAAACAGACCTATCGCGTGGAAAAGACAAAAAGGGAACTGGTCTTGGACTTTCCATTACCAAAGAAATCATTCACTCTCATGGCGAAAACATCAATGTTATCAGCACACAGGGCGTGGGCTCAGAATTCATTTTTTCACTTGTAAAAATAGAAGAAGAGGATGATATCTAAGAAAACGAATGATCTCTAAGAAACAAACTTGATTTTATTTAAATTTCATGCTAAACTTGCAAAGATTTATATTTCATGAGCAATTGGTTTCCATTCTGCCTAAGCAGACTGGATGAAAAGGGAAACAGGTGCAAATCCTGTACGAGCCCGTCGCTGTAAAAACGGAGTTTACAATCATTACCACTGAGTCCTTTTTGGATTTGGGAAGGTTTTGTAAATGTTGATGTTCTAGTCAGAAGACCTGCCAATTGTTTCGTACGCAGTAACCACGAGGCCCTGGTTTTGTACATTCTCACTGTACAACCATGCCCTTTTGCTGATGCAAAGGGCTTATTTTTATGAACGAAAAGGAGTAAAAAAATGGAACAAACAGCTAAAAAAAGTAACAAGAAACTAATCATTTTATTATCCGCTATTCTTATTGTAGTTGTATGTGGTTTTGCCGCACTTTGGGTTTTCTTTGGACCAAAAGCAACTGCTGGGAAAAAAGAAATCCATGTGGAAGTTGTCTATGAAGATAAAACAACAGACACTTATGAAATCAAGACAAGCTCTGATAACCTACGAGCTGCCCTTGAAGAAAAAGATCTGATCAAGGGAACTGAGTCTGATTACGGTTTAATGGTTGAGTCTGTGAATGGTGTAACTGTTGATGCATCCAAACAACAATGGTGGGCTATTACAAAATCAGGTGAAATGCTTGCAACAGGTGTGGACACTACAATGATTCAAGATGGAGACGCTTATGAGCTTACCTTCACAACCGGTTGGTAATCACCAATCAAACCATTCCATAAATTTCATAAAGAATCCTTTACATTTAAAAGACATTGCAATTATAGGTGTTATGGCCGCTATCTTGGTAGCGGTCAAAGAACCCTTGTCAATGATTATTAATGTGGAGCTCGTTTCCTTTTTCTTCATTATTTTTGCCAAACACTATAAAGAAAAGGTCTATTATGTCGCGCTTGTTTTTGTGTTAATCGAGTGTTTTCTCTATGGACTCAGTGATTGGGTGATTATGTATCTCTATGTGTGGCCAATCCTCATTACGCTTGTTCTTATTTTCCAAAAAGAAAAGAGCGTATTTGTATACGCTCTCATATCAGGACTATTTGGTTTATTTTTTGGAACACTTTGTACCATTACAACACTTTTTGTCGGTGGACCAAAATACGCACTGTCGTACTTTATTTCAGGTCTTCCCTTCGATGTCATTCATTGCTTTGCAAATTTCATTATTTGCCTTCTACTCTACCATCCCTTTAACAAAGTAATGCAAAAAATCAAGTTTTAATTTAAGTATCTTGATTCCAAGATAAGTGGTGAAGTTCTCCTTCAAGTTTCATATTCTTGAAATTTTGCTGACGATATGCTTCATACAAAACAATTGCCACACTGTTGGATAAATTCAAAGAACGAATGGAATCTAACATTGGAATTCGGATACAGTCATCCTCATAATTGACTAGTATTTCCTCAGGAATTCCAGCACTTTCTTTTCCAAACATCAGATAATCGTTCTCACCAAAGGAAACCTGCGAATATAGGTTCTTGGCCTTTGTTGTCGCCATATAGATCTTGGCACCTGGATTCTTATCAAGAAATTCTTCAAAGTTCATGTACCTTCTCACATCTAATTCTTTCCAATAATCCATTCCTGCCCTTTGAATCGACTTTTCATCCAAGCGAAATCCAAGTGGTTCTATTAAATGTAGAATCGTTCCAGTGGCAACGCAGGTGCGACCAATGTTGCCAGTATTTGCAGGTATTTCTGGTTGATAAAGAACAATATGCATCTTTAACCCTCACTTCTAAGTCGCCCAATAAAGCGCTCTAACCGTCCAATTGCTTCCTTGAGATTATCCATAGAATATGCATAGGATACTCGTAGAAATCCTTCTCCACAATCTCCAAATGCTGTTCCAGGAACAATTGCTACCTTCTCTTCCTGCAAAAACCTTGTTGCAAATTCTTCACTTGTCATATTAAACTCGCGAATACATGGAAACATATAAAATGCTCCAAATGGCTCAAAACACTCAAGACCCATCTCCTTAAACGCATGTACAAGATAACGTCGTCTTTGATTATAAGCTTCCCTCATCATTGAAACATCTTCGTCGCCATTCTTAAGCGCAGAGATTGCTGCATACTGGCTATTAGTAGGCGCACACATAATTGCGAACTGATGAATTTTCACCATTTGTTCAATGATTTCCTTAGGACCACATGCATATCCCAATCTCCAACCAGTCATAGCATATGCTTTGGAGAATCCATTAATCAAAATCGTTCTCTCCTTCATTCCTGGGAGACTTGCAATCGAGACATGTTCCTCTAAATAGGTCAACTCAGAATAAATTTCATCGGACATTACCAGAATATCTTTTTCAATTACAATTTTAGCAATCTCTTCTAAATCCTTACGTTCCATAACGGCGCCCGTTGGGTTATTTGGAAATGGCAAAATCAATATTTTCGTATTTGGTGTAATTGCAGCCTCAAGAGCCTCTTTTGTTAAACGAAACTGATCTTCATTCTTCAACTCAATAATAACTGGCTTTGCACCTGCTAAAATTGCACAAGGTTCATAGGATACATAACTTGGCTGTGGAATTAAAACTTCATCCCCCGGGTTAATCAAAGCACGTAATCCAATATCAATTGCTTCTGATCCACCAACTGTTACAATAACTTCATCTGCATAAGAATACTCTACACCGACTCTTCTCTTCAGATAATGACAAATTTCTTCTTTTAACTCTTTTAATCCCGCGTTAGACGTATAGAAGGTACGACCTTTTTCAAGAGAATAAATTCCTTCGTCACGAATATGCCATGGGGTATCAAAATCTGGCTCACCAACCCCTAAAGAAATAGCATCTGGCATCTCACTCACTACATCAAAGAATTTACGAATTCCTGATGGTTTGATTTTTACAACTTCTTCTGACAACTTATTGATCATGGCGTAATCATAATCCTTTCATCCGGTTCCCTTTGAGCCAAAATGGTTCCGTGATCTTTATACTTCTTTAATACAAAATGGGTTGCTGTACTTAATACAGATTCCTGCGTAGATAGCTTATCCGATACAAATAAAGAGATTTCTTTTAACGATTTTCCTTCAATAGAAACTAACAAATCATATCCTCCCGAAATCAAATAAACAGAATTTACTTCAGGATACTTGTAGATTCTCTCTGCAATATGATCAAATCCTTTTCCTCTTTGAGGTGTCACACGAACTTCAATAATAGCAGATACTTTATCAATACTCGTTTTTTCCCAATCAATTAATGTATGATATCCGCAAATAACACCTTCTTCTTCTAAAGCTTTCAATTCATTTGCCACTTCAATTTCAGGAATCCCCATAATAACAGCCAATTCGCGCATATCAATTTTGCTGTTTTTCTCAATAATTGCCAATAACTTTTCTCTCATATTGTCTCCATTCTAGAATATTCTATACTATTTTATAATACTCATCTTTGTTTGTTTTTTCCAAAAATCTTACTTCGTCACCATTGGTTACGATTTTATCATGACCATCCGTAACTTCTCCAATCACACAAGCAGCAATTCCTTGCTCCTGCATTTTATTGACCAAATCATGTCCTTTGTCTGCTGCCAATAATAAACTTCCTCCAGATCTTAATAAATAAGGATTAAGATCAAAGTACTCACATATTTCTACTGTTGCTTGCTTTATTGGAAGCCTCTTCAAATCAATCTTTAGTCCAACGCCTGCGCTTTCTGCAAGTTCCCACAAAGCTGCAAAAACGCCTCCTTCTGAGAGTCTATGCATCGCACTTACGCCGGACTTAACGGCTGATGCGGCCTCAGGTAAGATGGATAAAAAAGCGCTATAATCTTTTGCTTCTTCAATCAGTGACATTGGTAATCTTTCCAGTAATTGACTTTCCTTTTTGTGTGCAATTAAATAACTGCCCTCTAATGCAATCCATTTTGTTACTACAAGATCCTGGCCCTTTTTAGCGCCCCTAGTCATCACAAACTGGTGCTCCTTTACTGTTCCAAGACAGGTAATGGATAACAAACAACTGGATACTTCTTTTCTGACGCTGGTCTCTCCTCCAATGATGGAAACCCCAAACGATTTACAATAACCGCTTAATAAACTCATGGTTTTCTTAATGACAATTTCTCTTACTGTATCATCTAGAACGATATTCACTAAAATCCCGTAAGGTATTCCGCCCTGCGCTGCAATTTTGTTTATCGCTTCCATAAAACAAAGGTATATTTCTTCCTCCTGTAAATAGAAACGAGAAGCAACAGCAGTTACTAAATTTACACCCGTAGGAATCTCAATGACACTTGCGTCTTCTCCAAAAGAAGGCCCCACTAATAATCTATCGTCTTCATTCGAAATCAGATTTAAAACAGAACGTTTTAAAACAATTTCAGGAATTTTCCCAATTTTCATAGTAGCCTCCTTTCATCTTTTTATGAATAATACAACTTTAGGAAGTCACTGGCAAGTAACTTCCTAAAAAAACATACTTATTAATTGCATTTGTAAATTTATTGTGCTGGTGGTTTTGCTGCCTGCGCTGCTGCTGCCGCCTGTGCTGCTTGTGTTGCTGCAATTTGCGCCGCTTGCGCCTGGGCTGCTGCCGCTGCTGGATTTGCTATTAAACTAGCCGCTACTGCTCTACAATAGTCAATACTTCCTGTTGCAATTGCTGCCTGCATCGCCGCTGTCGCATTTGGATCTGCTGAAGCAATCCCAAACGCACCTGTTCTTGGAGATGGCTTATAGGTACTCTTATTTACAAGCGTTCTGCTTTCTTCAACTCCGTCTACCTTAACAACTTTCCATAACTCTGCAACATAACCCACATGTGCAGACTGTACATCCACATAACCGATTGGTTGTCCGCCATCCGCAACAACTTTTTCTCCTACTGGCTCTGTTCTACTTAGCTGAACTGACTCATAAGTCACCTCACGGTTACTAGGTCTTTCCTCTATTCCGTAAATTGTAAATGTCAACTTACGATCCTGTGTGATTCCTTCAATATAGATCGGATGTTTTGAGTTATTCACAAATTTCAAATCTTTATGCGTACCTGAAATTGCAGCATCTGCAGCCGGATCAACATAAGTAACAATCATAGAATGATTTGAACGTTCCGTTACATCTAATTCTGCTCGTAGTGCCGCATTATATAATGTTGTTGAAACCTGACAAATTCCACCACCAAGACTATCCACTACTAATCCATTTAAATACGATCCTGCCAAATAATATCCGTTTGCTTCTGTAAAAGGACTAACTGCATTATATGCTGAGAATTCGTCCCCTGGATATAATAATGTTCCATTTATTAAACGACATCCATTATTTACATTTCCTGCACGGTTACTGCCGGATGTTTTATAATTTGTAGTAAACGTACCTAATACGTCCTTAATTTTTGATAATTCTTCTTTGGTTCCCCTAGGTTCCTCGGTTTTCACAACAAGGTCAATTGTGCAGTCCTGTCCGTCCCAGTTTGTTTGCAGATATTCTGTAATCGCTTTTACAGACGCATCTACATCAATAACAACTCCAGTTAAGCCATCCACAATAACAAATTCATCATTCTCTCTTGTTAATGTAGCATCTTTTGCTGGAACATTGAATTTCTCACAATCCTCACTAACTACTTTTTGAATAACCTCTTTATTAAAATCAAGCTTAAGATCTAAAACAATGTTCTCATTTGCCAAATCTTTCTTTTCTTTATATCGCTTTACAATATTTCCTGATTTTGCATATAAAAATGCATCTTCGACAACTTCCTTATTTGTCCAAGAAAACATTAAATCTT
Source organism: uncultured Lachnospiraceae bacterium (assembly GCA_964635395.1). Lineage (GTDB taxonomy): Bacteria > Bacillota > Clostridia > Lachnospirales > Lachnospiraceae > CAZWNX01. Next base: position 24,341 of record CAZWNX010000013.1, on the reverse strand, counting down.
CGCCCGATATAGCTACTGTATTTCCATTTTTTGCATCCAACGTAATGGTCTTATCTTTCAACTGAGCAATATAATCTTCTACCGCAGTAGCCGCTCCTTCTTTCGTCATGGAAGATACATCTACATTTCCAATTGCAATTCCATTTTCAATTCCACCACTTAATGCTGCCGCCTGTAAGGGCGTAGTAATGAAAAATGTTGGCAGAATCAATAAAATCATTGCAAACATTATCCTAATTTTCTTTTTCATAATCTTCTCCATATGCTATAATTAGCATGTTACAAAATTTGCATAAAATTTTACATTGCACCAATTGCCGAAACTACCATCGGCACGATCATTGCAAGCACTAATAACAGCACAATGATCATAGAAATCACTTGTTTATGTTTTTTATTGTTCATATTGAACATATCTCATCACCTCTTCTTACGAAAGGATATTATATATGACTTTTGGGATTTTTGCAAGTTTTTTAGTCTTCTGCGCGTGGCTCGCTTATGAGATTTCAAAACATAAAAAGAAACAAAATGATGCACTTGAATCTTTTTGGGATAAAGAACGAATGGCAAATGCAAGTCGCAGGAAGTCCCTTGATCAGTTAAACTATATTCGAGTTCCTTGGGACCAATTGCCTACAACGATTCTAACGGATCTTGAAGCAGTCTCCACTTCCATTGCTTCTATTAGGGCCCTTGACCAGCTTAAAATTCTCAATCTGACAGGAATATCAAATACCGAGCTAAAGTTGCAGTATGGCGCCGCTAACCTAAGTTCTTTGACTGAGTATGACTACAACTATACCTTACTCGTACGCTCTTTGCAAAAATGGGGTGAAGCACTCCTACAAAACAATTTTAGTAGGGAAGCCAAATCCGTCTTTGAATTTGCCATCGAAACAAACACAGATGTCAGTGCAACCTACAAGCAATTAGCACAAATTTATCTTTCTCTTGGCGAACCACATAAGATCGATCTATTAATGGAACGCGCACAGTCACTGAATTCTATGATGAAAACAAGTATCATTCATTCTCTTCAAGAGATCTACCCTGACTTGAAATAATACAGTCATAATACCTACTGGCCTCATTTTTTGTTAATGTTTCTAACTCATAATCGGACTTCAAATTGTATCTCTTAAGAATTCTCTCTAGCTGCTCAATTTGCTTTTTACTAATTGGTGATTCTCTTTTCACTCGGTAATTGAGGCCCTTGGCCATAAAATCCGGACTATTATCACTTGTTTCAAAGTTGTCACACAGTACTTTATATAATGAAGCAGTGGCCTTTGCATCACTGAGGGCGCGGTGTGGTTCATGCTTGATTTGATAGTGCTGACACAAATACCCCAAACGCCTGCTCTCTAGGTCTTGCAAATACTTTCTCGCAATCATAAGTGTATCAATGCCTTTCTTCTCAAATGAGAAACCTGCATTTACCATAGCTTGTTTCACAAATACATAATCAAAAGCAATGCTATGTCCTAGTAATATCTCGCTTTGATCTAAAAAAAGCTTCCACTCTCCAATCACATCTTGTATATAGGGAGCATTCTTAAAATCCTCTTCTTTTAACCCCGTCAAGTCCGTAATCCTTTGCTCAATGACTCGTCCCGAATGAATCAACATTTCTTTTGTTTCAACAACTTGAGAGTTCTTTACCAAAATGGCTCCAATTTCGATAATCTTATCTCGTTTTGGATGAAGGCCAGTTGTTTCTATATCAATTACAATATACTCTTTTTCCATTATTTTCTATTTTCCTTTTTTACGGTACTCCTTACACAAGTGATTCATAAAACAAACCTCACACTTCGGTGATCTGGCACTACAGATTTCTCTTCCAAAAGCAATCACTTGGATATTGTATAAAATCCAATGATCTTTGGGAACAACTTTCATCAAATCAAATTCGATTTTGACAGGATCCACCTCTTTTGTGAGCCCTAATCGGCGAGACACTCTCGATACATGCGTATCCACAACAATACTAGGCTCCTTGTAAATATTTCCCCGCACTACATTGGCCGTCTTTCTTCCAACTCCCGGAAGGTTCGTTAATAACTCTAGATCATTGGGAACGTCTCCCTGGTATTGTTCCTCTAGCACTTTTGCACAAGCAATAATGTTCTTTGCTTTATTATGGTAAAATCCAGTGGAATGAATAATCTTTTCAATCTCTTTAACCGGTGCTGTTCCAAGCATTTTGGCATTTGGGAATTGCTGAAACAATTCTTTTGTCACAATATTTACTCGAGCATCCGTACACTGAGCGCTTAGGATTGTAGCAATTAAGAGTTCAAATGCATTCTTAAAATCTAAGTAGCACTTATACTCGGTCGTATAGTGTTTGTCCAATAGTTCTATCATTTCGTTGATATTTTTCTTTGCCATATCTTCTCCACTTTCTAAATCACACGTCCACTATTCTCGCATTGCCAGAAATAGGGTTGATTTTTTGGTAATCAAATAATACGTGGCGATTAGGTCCATTCTCTTGTCTTATAATTTCTAGGTGCGTCATTCGCGCTAATTGCTTTGAATCCCTTGCTTGATATCCCTTTAAGAGATTCGGTGTTTGTATCTCCTTCTCATAAAAGTTTCGTATTTCTTCTTTATAGGGTTCTAAATCGCATGCAAACTCTGGTCTGCTCTTCGCTTTTTCTCTGGCATAAAAATCAAGTGTAAGAATTTGTCTAAATTCTTCAAACTCCTCGTTTTTTAAAGAACGAAAAAATTCTAACAAAAGTTCATACCGCTTTACTCGAGACGATGAACATTGATAATACTGATTCAACTCCAAAAAATCAGCCAGCGCATGATACATTTCAAATGCTGATTCAAAATAACGTTCTAAGTACTTTATAGAGAGCGAAAACTGATTACTATTATAAAAGTTTTCAACAACATCTTCTATTTTTTTCAAAATCAGCACATCGTCATAGGAAAGATCCCTCGTTTTAAGTACTTCAAAGGGTGGATTTGACAAATAAACAATCCCAAATTCCTCTACCTGACTTGCAATTGGAGCTCCTTTTAAGACTTTTAAAAACCCTAACTGCAACTGGTGTGGCTTCATCTGATATACTTCTTCAAATGATTTGGCAAAAGAGATCAAGTCTTCTTTTGGCAATCCCGCAATTAAATCCAAATGCAAATGGACATTCCCTTGTTCTAACATCCTACTAACAACTTGTTTTAATTTACTTAGATTGTTATTTCTACAAATTGCTCTTAGGGTCTCTTGATTGGTTGTTTGAACACCCACTTCTAATTGTACGAGCCCAGGTCGCATTTTCCCCAGCACATTGAGCTGATCATCGTTTATTAAATCTGCTGCAATTTCAAAATGAAAATTTGTGATTCCATTATCATGTTCACAAATATAGGTCCAGATTGTGAGCGCATGTTTTGCATTCATATTAAAGGTACGATCCACAAACTTGACTTGCTTTACCTTATTTTCCAAAAAGAAATCCAAATCTTTTTGAACATAATCTAGATCTCGATAACGAACTGTTTTGTCCACCGATGACAAACAATAACTACATCGAAACGGACATCCCCTTTGTGATTCATAGTAAAGAATCCGGTTCTTAAAATCATCTAGAGACTCATACATGAATGGTAGGTTCTTAAAATCAAGCAACGCTCTTTGCGTATAGCTTCCATCGCGAAAATGAATTCCTGCTATCGCACAAAGTTCTCCTTTCCCACCCACATAGTAGTCCAATAATTCCTTCCAAGTTTCTTCGCCTTCGCCAATGATAATTCCAGTCACCTCTTTTAGACTCTGAATCCTCATCCCTGCATCAAAAGAAACTTCCGGTCCCCCTACGTAAATAGGAATTCCTGGAAGTAGTTTTGCAATTTCGTGAATCAACTCTTGAATCAAGGAACTATTCCAGATGTAACAAGAAAATCCGATCACATCCGGTTTTCTCAAATAGAGATCTGAAAGAATTTCCTCCATACGATGATTCACTGTATATTCAGCTATTTCGATACACTTTGCATACTCTTTTACATACTTTGTAGCATACGCTTTCATACTATAAAGTCCTGGATTTGAGTGAATATATTTTGCATTCACTCCCACTAATAAACATTTCATGTTCTCTCCCATCGGGACTATTTGCTTGGGATCATTTATTTTGCTTTTGGATATTCATTGCAAAGCAAACGATAAGGTTCTTCATCCTCTTCTATTGTTGGAAAGCGACCTACTTTTTCGTAAAAACGATTATCTGTATAATCGTCATTGCACATAGAAACCTCTCCAATCAGAACATCTCCCGTTCCTTCTAATACATCAAAGTCATGGTATTGATGTGGGGAAAGTGTAATACTTTCACCTGGTCTAAGCAAAACTCCCGTCCCTGCTTCTACATAATACTGCCTCGCGTCCTGATTGACAAGTACTGGGGTGTTATCTAGTTCACCATCACCACAATCATTATATAAATGGATGACCAAAGTACCTCCACCCCGGTTAATAATATCTTCCATTTTATAAAAATGAAAATGCATTGGGGAATGCTGGCCTTCCTTTAGTAACAATAATTTTTCTGCATAGGGCTTTTGATACTTTGGATTCTTCAGATTACCATTACGCAACGTGATAAGCGAAAAACCTACCTTGTCAAAATCACCCAATCCATAATCCGTAATATCCCAACCCAATAAATTTTCTCTAATTTCATTATACTCTTGATTCTTATCATCCCATTCCATCGGGGAAAAAAGACAAAATGGTGGGAGTGAAATCTTATAGTTCACTAACATTTTTTCCATTTCACGAATACATTGATTAATTTTTGATCGCTTCATATTTTCTCATACTCCCTACTGCTAATTTGTGAAATAACAGCCTCTAACCAGATCAGGATGGAATGATTAATCATATACCCATAATCCAGTGTCAATTCTCGAAAAAAGATTTCTCTACAAGACATATCTGGCGGATAAGAAAGCTTTACTTGATTATCCGAACGTTCAAATTGATCTAAACGTTCTCTAATATTATGTGTCATTTTTGTAAAGATATCAATCACTTCTTGATCCGACAAATGAGAAGAAAAAAATACTTTTACGAGCCATGGAACTTTGGGAACTTCTACCCCTTGCTGCTCTAAAAGCCAAGAAACCATCTCATCCGTTCCTTCTTTACTCGTCCTATATAATCCATTGCCTTCAGCCGTTTCTACAATCCAGCCCTTTTCATGTAACGTAATCAAAAGCTCTTTTAGCTCTTGCTCTGAAATATTAAAAAAATGATTTACAGATGCTTGAAACGTTTTCAATAAGTCCGGAAAGGACAGTGGCTTACTGTTCAAAAAACCTAGTATTGCGTATTCTGGTGACATTTTCTACCCCCTACTATTCATTCAGAATTAGAGTCCTCATGTATCCTCTAGGTTTAATATACTATAAGTGTCAATTAAATCTATAACAATATTTTAATAAAATTCTCACTTTTAGTATTATATTGCAAAAAGCAGTTGCATAATGCGCAACTGCTCTCATTAAATCACTCTTTTTTAAGATTATATTATCACCACTCTAGTACAGCTGCACTCCAGGTTAATCCGCCGCCAAATCCTGCTAATAAGATCTTGTCTCCTCGCTGAAGTAGCCCTTTTTCGTTTACTTCATCCAATAAAATAGGAACACTTGCCGCCGAAATATTGCCACAATGATCAATGCTAATTGGGAATTTATCCTCACTCACTCCGAGTCTTTTTGCAACAGACTGAATGATTCTTATATTTGCCTGATGAATAATATAGTACTTAATTTCTTCTGGTTTAACACCTGATTCTTCAAGTACTTTAACAATACTTGCAGGAACTGCAACCGCTGTAAATTTATAGATCTCCTGCCCGTCCATTTCAACATAACCTAGCTCTTTGGTGTTTTCCACTAAGGGATTATTGTTGAGTCTATTTCTACAAGATAGATTATGGCCTTTTGCACCTGCTGACATCTGAATGCTTTTCATAAGTCCCACTTGATCTTTTTTAACCACTGCTGCACCCGCTCCATCACCAAACAGAACACAGGTACTTCGATCCGTCCAATCTACGATTTTACTAATCGTTTCTGCCCCAATAATAAGTGCATTCTCATAATATCCAGACTGCAAATATGCATGTGCTGTGTTCATCGCCACCATAAAACCCGTGCAAGCTGCATTAATATCAAATGCCATTGCATTCTCCGCACCAATGATTGCCTGTACTTCGCAAGCAGTAGATGGTGTTACATAATCATTTGTAATGGTTCCAACAATAATCAAATCGATTTCAGCTGCTGTCACTCCTGCATTTTTCATGGCAATTTCAGCTGCCTTAGCTGCCATTGTTGCAGTTGTTTCGTCTTTTGCGATTCTTCGCTCACGGATTCCTGTACGACTGTTAATCCACTCATCACTTGTATCTACAATTTTTGATAAATCATCATTTGTAACAATATTTTCTGGTAAATATCTACCTGTTCCAATAATTCTTGTTGTCATATTCAACTCACACCTATCTGCATATTGCACTATGCTTACTTTCTATCTTTATCTCCGATTTTTGGCACACAAATGATTATGGTCTGAATTCATCCATAATATCTTTTACATGTTCCAATTTCGTTGCTCTATATGCATTTTCACCACAAAAAAGGAGTGCATCATCGACCTTACCAACTGCAGCATTCACAAGAGCTTCCGTAATACAATACGGCGTTGTCGCTGGGTTACAGGTACTTACACACAAATGACATTTTCCATGCGGAATTGGCCCATTTTTTGCCTTCTCCATGTACGGATTCAAAATTGCTCTTCCTGGCATTCCAACTGGTGATTTTACGATTACAATATCTTCTAATTTTGCATCAATATACTTCTGCTTATATTCCATAGAAGCATCGCATTCATAGGTTGTAACAAATCTAGTCGCAATCTGGACTCCATCCGCTCCCAGTTCTAAGTAATGTTCCAAATCCTTACGCTCATAGACTCCGCCTGCAACAATAACAGGAATATATTTTTTAACATCCTCACCAAATATGCGAACATGCTCGATTATTTTTTTGATTTCTGTTTCAAAATCGAAATCTCCCAATAATTCTTCCATTGTAAAACCGAGGTGCCCACCTGCTTTTGGTCCTTCAATCACCACAGCATCTGGAACTCTTTGGTATTTTTTCCACCAATATTTGCAGATTACATCTGCCGATTTAACAGAGGATACAATTGGTACAATTTTTGTTTTGAATCCATCTACCAATTTCGGTAATGTCATTGGCAATCCTGCACCTGATATAATCAAATCAACACCTGCCGAAACAGCTGCTTTCACGTATTCTTCATACTTTCTTGAAGCCACCATAATGTTTACGCCAATGATTCCTCCCTTGGCGATTTCTTTCGCTTTTGCTACTTCCTCTGTGATTGCTCTGAGATTTGTTTCAATTGGATTTGAATCAAATTCAGGATCTCTATAGCCAATTTGCGCAGTCGATATAATTCCAATTCCACCTTCTTTTGCTACCGCTCCGGCTAAATTTGACAAACTAACGCCAACACCCATTCCACCTTGAATAACAGGAATTTTAGCTTCTAAGTCACCAATTACTAATGGTTTGATTTCCATACTACTCGCCAGCCCCTATTGCAAACGTAAGCTCTGCCTGTGTGACAACTTTTCCATTCACATATGCAGTTGCACTTCCAACTCCAATAGGTCCTTTCATTTTAATGATTTTTGTTTCAAGCATCAAAACATCTCCGGGAACTACTTTCCCCTTGAATTTCGCTTCTTTTATAGCTGCAAAGTAAGCTGTTTTACCTTTGTTTGCAGGCATACTTAAAATAGCTACTGCCCCGACTTGTGCAAGCGCCTCAATAATTAAAACTCCCGGCATCACTGGTTCAATTGGAAAGTGTCCTGCAAAAAAAGGTTCATTATAACTAACACATTTCTTACCTAGAGCTCTTTCGCCTTCTTCTAATTCTTCAATTGTATCCACAAGCATAAATGGTTGGCGATGTGGAATAATTTCCATAATTTCTTTTGCACTTAACAATGACATTATTGACCACTCCTATTCTTCATACTTTTTAATCAAAATGGTCGTATTATGGCCACCAAAGCCTAATGAGTTGGATAACGCATACGGTACTTTTGTATTGACTGGTTCTTTACAATAATCTAAATCACATTCTTCATCTGGAATCTGATATCCCACAGTTGCGTGGATGTAATCTTCTTCCACTTGTTTTACACAAGCAATACATTCAATTGCTCCCGCCGCACCAAGCAAGTGACCAATCATAGATTTTGTTGAGTTGATTTTGATGTTTTTAGCATGCTCTCCAAAAGCCATGTGGATTGCTCTTGTTTCAAACAAGTCATTATGATGAGTACTTGTTCCATGTGCATTTATGTAAGTGATGTCTGTTTTATCAATTCCTGCATCTAAAATTGCTAATTCCATTGATTTTGCAGCTCCAGATCCGTCTTCAGCTGGTGATGTAATATGGAAGGCATCAGAGGTACAACCATATCCTGCGACTTCTGCATAAATCTTAGCGCCTCGCTTTTTAGCATGCTCTAATTCTTCTAAAACAAGCACTGCCCCACCTTCACCCATAACAAATCCACTACGTTCTTTATCAAATGGAATGGAACAACGCTTTGGATCTTCATTGGTTGAAAGTGCTGTTAAAGCACTGAACCCTGCAACTCCAATAGGGGTAATCGAACTTTCTGCTCCACCAGCTAACATAATGTCCGCATCTCCATACTGAATGGTACGAAATGCTTCTCCAACAGAGTTCGTTCCAGATGCACAAGCTGTTACAACATTAATACTCTTTCCTTTTAGCCCAAATTGAATGGACACGTTTCCTGCTGCCATATTGCTAATCATCATCGGAACAAGTAACGGATTTACTTTTCCAGGACCTTTTTCCAATAGTTTATTATGCTCACGCTCCATAGCCTGTAAAGACCCAATTCCAGAACTCACAGCAACACCCACGCGAAATGCATCTTCTTGCTCCATATTTATGTTTGCATCTTCCATAGCCTCTTTCGATGCCGCTACTGCATATTGACAAAAAAGTTCCATTCTTTTAGCAGCCTTAAAATCCATAAATTGTTTTGCGTCAAAATCTTTGACTTCAGCTGCTAATTTACATTTATAGTCTGTAACATCAAATTTCGTAATTGGTGCAAACCCTATTTTTTGCTCTTTTACCGATGTCCAAAACGCATCCACACTATTTCCAATTGGAGTAATTGCCCCCATACCCGTTATCACAACTCTTTTTTTCATTCCGACAGTTCCTTTCAATTATGCTGATTATTATGTTCATCCTCTATTGATTCCTGTGTTGATTTTAATGATAATTTCTATATTGCCATACCACCATCCACTGAGATTACCTGTCCTGTAATATATGCCCCTTTATCACTCGCTAAAAAAGCAACCATCTCCGCAACATCTTTGGTCGTTCCAACTCTTTTGAGTGGAATTGCAGACAACACTGCTTCTTTTGCTGAATCTGACATTTCCTGCGTCATCTCCGTATCAATATAACCCGGTGCTACTGCATTGACCGTAATATTTCTGCTTGCTAGTTCCTTCGCCATACTTTTTGTAAGTCCAATGACTCCAGCCTTTGAAGCTGCATAATTTGCTTGTCCAGCATTTCCAGCTATCCCCACAACCGACGTCATGTTGATGATGCGACCCTGTCTTTGTTTTAAAAATGGGCGATACAAATGTTTGATGGTGTTAAATGTTCCCTTTAGATTTGTGTCAATAACGGCATCAAAATCCTCCGTCGTCATCTTCATCACTAGATTATCTTTTGTAATACCAGCGTTGTTAACCAATATATCAATTTTTCCAAATGTATCGATTGATTGTTGAATCATCGCACCACAAGCCTCATAATCAGAAACGCTACACTGAACTACTAATGCTTTTTGGCCCAATGCCTCAATCTCTTTTGCCACTTCATAGGCTTTATCTTTTGACCCATTATAATTTACAACAACATCTGCTCCATATTGCGCTAATGTAATTGCAACTTCACGTCCAATTCCTTTACTTGCGCCTGTTACAAGTGCTACTTTCCCTTTTAACATACCGTCCTCCTTATCATCACTTATCTCGCCTTTATTTCTTATTGTACCAATTATACCAAAACTTCTACCACTTTTTCAAAATCTTCATACTTATCGATATTTAGTACAGTAACTTCTTTGTTGATTTTTTTCATAAATCCAGACAATGTTTTTCCAGGACCCACTTCAACAAATGTTGTCACACCATCTTCAATCATTTTTTCAATAGACTGCTGCCACTTTACCGAAGATGCTACCTGTTTTTGCAACAAGTCTTTAATTTGATCTTTGCTTGTTACGAAATCCCCAGTCACATTTGATAAATATGGAATTTCAATTTCTGAAACTTCAATCGTCTTCATTTCTTCGCCTAATTTAATACCCGCCTCTTTTAAAAGTGGTGAGTGGAACGGACCTGATACATTTAATGGAATGCATCTTTTCGCTCCCTTTTCCATTAACTTTTCAATGGATTCTTTTGCTGCTTTTTCTTCCCCAGTAATAACAATCTGTCCAGGACAGTTGTAATTTGCAATGGATAAAATACCTTCCTGCTCATTACAAACTTCTTCAATGATTGCGGTATCTAATCCAAGTACAGCAACCATTGCTCCACCCACTGGAACTGCCTGTTGCATGTAAATTCCACGTTTTCGGACAAGAGCAAATACATCCTCTTGACTCATTGCACCCGATACTACAAGTGCGCTATATTCTCCAAGGCTTAAACCTGCTGTAACATCTGGTTTGATTCCTTTTTCTTCCAATGCCTTATAAATTGCAATTTCCGTTGCCACCATTGCAATTTGTGTATATTCCGTAATATTAAGCTGATCATTTTCTTCAAAACAAAGTGCTTTCACATTTAGTCCAGAAGCTTTCGACGCGTCTTCATAAACATCTCTACAAACTGGGGTGTTATCAAAAAAATCTTTACCCATTCCAATATATTGGGCACCCTGCCCCGGAAAAATAAATGCTGTTTTACTCATATTCCTATCTCCTATCAAATATTTTGATTGTCAAAATATATATTTTTGAAAGAAGAGGTCTCAAAAACAAGACCTCTTATATCAATTTTATTAAGAATTCATTCGCTCTTTTAAATTCAGTAGTTCATTCGCCTGATCCATGATCTCTTGTATGATCTCGTGGCAGGATTGTTCACATGTAATAATAGAAGCAACTTGGCCTGCCATAATGGTTCCATCCACTACATCACCTTCCATAACAGCTTTTCGAAGTGATCCTAGTGTTAAGTGCTCCAATTCTTCAAAAGAAGCTCCTTCTTGCTCTAGACGAAGATATTCCCTTGTCATTTTATTACGAATTGTACGAACTGGATGTCCCGTACTTCTTCCCGTCACTTCTGAATCAATATCTTTTGCAGTGATAATTTTCTTTTTATAATTATCATGTGCAATCGACTCATTCGAAACAACAAATCTTGTTCCAATCTGAACTGCCTGCGCACCTAACATAAGGGCTGCTGCAAATCCTCTTCCATCAGCAATTCCACCTGCTGCAATAACTGGAATTTTTACAGCATCTACCACGCTTGGTACAAGCGTCATCGTAGTCGATGACCCTATATGGCCTCCTGATTCCGTCCCCTCCGCAACAATCGCATCTGCTCCTGCACGTTCCATCATTTTTGCTAATCCAACGCTAGCAACAACCGGAATTACTTTTACACCAGCTGATTTCCAAAGCTCCATGTACTTTCCTGGGTTTCCAGCGCCTGTTGTTACAACTTTAACGCCCTCTTCCACGATTACACGAGCCACTTCATCCGCGTTTGGATTAAGAAGCATTACATTAACACCGAATGGTCGATCGGTTAATTCTTTTGCTTTTCGAATTTGTTCTCTGACAATATCTGCCGGCGCACTAGCCGCCCCAATTAGTCCAAGACCTCCTGCGTTCGAAACAGCTGCTGCCAAATTATACTCAGCAACCCACGCCATTCCACCTTGGATGATTGGGTATTCTATCCCCAATAATTCTGTAATTTTTGTTTGCATTTTATGCTTCTACACCTTTACTCTTAATATACTCAATTACTGCACCAACTGTTGTAATCTGCTCTAAATCTTCTGAAGGAATTTCGATTCCGTACTCTTCCTCAAACGCCATTACAAGTTCAAACAAGTCAAGAGAATCTGCTCCTAAATCATCTTTGAAAGAAGACTCCTCTGTAATTTCAACACCATCTAAATTTAACTGCTCTTGAATAATTTCTATAACTTTTTCTAACATATCTGCATTCTCCTTTGTTCTCTAAATAGTTTGACAATCAAAGTATATTATTTGTTCCTTCTTTTGTCAACATCTTTTCAATTGATTTTTTGTGTAGTGTGTGCATAATCATTACAGTTATTGGGTCCTGTGCCACCTTCCTTTTTTGACATTCTCATTAAACATACAATTACTTCTTTTTCCAGAAGCGCCATTTATTACTTTCCTTTTGATGATAATAGGATTTAGCGCAATTCTCATAATAATCATTTTGATAGCGAATTACAATATCTATTTTATCTTTTTCCAATATTAATTCATTTTCATACTCTTCTTCGAGTACACATAGAAACCCAGATACATAAAACTGTTCTTTTTGATAGCATTGCATTACGTCTTCGAGGCATAGTTTTGTTGTGGAAAACAAGACTCTTTTAGACTGGTTTTTCTTCAAGACAGATACAAAAACATCTAATTCCTCACTTGCATAGCCAGTATGAATTGCCCAACCCCTTATAAAAATAGCATTTTGGATACGGCTCACTTCATCCACGCAAAATTCTACCGCTTCACTATTGATTACTGTTTTAGGAACACTCATTGCCTTTGAAACAGCCATATACTCATTTAACTCTTGTTTAATATTAAGTAGTAATTGCATACGTCTGACAGGCTGATCGCTTAGTTCTTCTTCTTGCTTTGATAGTGTTACGATAAACTCATAATGATGTGTTTTTGTTACTTCAAGAATGGTCAAATCAATATACTCAAGAATTTTCAGATCCTGAATGAGTAACTCAAAAGAAGAAGGTGTAAATCGATAATGATGTGTATCCACATATTCTCCCAGATTAGCCTTGGCAATTTCTCTGATAATTGCATTCACAGGATAAGGGCAGTGGAATGTGTCTAAAAGTGGGTAAGCATAGTTTCCCCAAAAATCTGTTGCCTGGCAAGGACCACTTCCCATCAATGCATCTCCACGAACCGAATATAAATAGTGTTCTGCTACACTTCCAGGCGAATGGACCTTACGATTCATAAAATAATCATCCAGCACCGTTCCAACAAATGTAACCGGTTTCATACAGTCAAATTCATATCTCATATCGGGCACAACAAGATAAATTTTACCGGAATCCTTAAGCATTTTCGAACAATCCTTCATAAACTCAATAAAGTTAGGGGTGTGCTCAATTACGTGTGAAGCAACAATATAATCGTAATACTGACTCTTTCTTGTAAGTTCGGCATAACTTCCGCCCTTCCACACATAATCCACGTCTTCAATTTCATCAATCAGTAGCTGCGTATTTGCATGTTCCCTATATTTGTTGATCAGCTGTTCCTTATCCATGTAATCGATTGTTTCAACCGCATAACCAGCTTTTTTTTGTACAACGGGGTTAAAAGAAGGTCCGATTTCAAGTCCTAATTCTGCCTTTGTTATTTTAGAAAGTATTACGCTTTTTCGATCCATTTCCTACCGCCTCTCAACATCTTATTCATTTAATAATTGCTGATATATCTCTCGCTTTGTAACACCTCTGTCCTTTGCCACTTCCTTCATTGCTTCTTTCTGCATCAGTCCCTTATCTACATACAGTTGCATATGTTGTGCAAGTGGTATGGTCATCCAGTTTTGGATTTCATCCGCTTTCATAATTTGTGGATCTTTGCCCTCTATGACAACAACATACTCACCCCTTGGAGGAGTATTATTCAGTTCCTGCAAAAAATCTTCAAACGTTGACTGTAAAATAGTCTCAAACTTCTTTGTTAATTCTCTACAAACCGTAATTCTTCGATTCCCCAAAAAACGATTCAATTCTTCTATTGTCTTTTGAATGTGATGAGGTGCCTCATAGATAATAATCGTTCTTGTTTCGTTTTCCAGACTTGTCAGTATTTCTTTTCTCTGCTTCTTATCAGAAGGTAAAAAACCTTCAAAACAAAATCTTTTTGTAGAAAGACCTGATACTGTCAAGGCCGTTATCAGTGCACAGGGACCTGGTAAAGAAGTGACGATAATACCTTGTTTATGACATAAATCCACCAGAACTTCTCCTGGATCGGAAATTGCTGGCGTTCCTGCATCCGATATCAGTGCTATGGATTTTCCCTCCACTAACTGCTCAATTAACTTCTCTGCTTTATCAAATTTATTATATTCGTGATAACTTGTCATAGGTGTCTTAATTTGAAAATGATTCAATAAGCGAATACTGTTTCTTGTATCTTCGGCTGCAATCAAATCCACCTGCGATAACGTCTCTATAACCCTCTGCGAAATATCCCCTAAATTTCCAATTGGTGTTGCACATAAATATAATATCCCTGCCACAGTGGTCTCCTATTTTCATCCCTTGTCATACGTTTACACGCTGCCTGGTTCACTTTGATAAAGTTCCCTAATTTCTTTTGTATACACATTTTCACTTTCATACACGACACAGGGCGCCTCAATTCGAACACGGGACTTTGAACCTTTTCTGGCTTCTATTAAGACCATATTAGGTTCGCTATCCTGAAATGGATGCACAAAACGCATACGTTTAGGTTCTAGTTGATTCGCTGTCAGTGTTGCACATAGTTCTACCAGACGAAACGGTCTATGAACAATAAAAAAACTACCGCCTTCTTTAAGTAGCCACGAAGCACTTTGGCAAATTTGCGAAAAAGTACATAATAACTCATGTCGGGCGATAGCTTTTGCACTATCCGGATTTTTCAATCCATGATCCGCTATCATATAAGGTGGATTACAAGTAACCACCTCAAATGAATTAGCGGAATATATTTTTTTTATATGATTAATATCTTCTTGCAGTATTGTGATTTTATCTGAGAGTTGGTTTATCAAAACACTTCTTCTCGCTAAATCAGCACTACTTTCTTGAATTTCAATACCAACGATTTCTTTTGCCTGAGATTTTGCACTTAAAAGAATCGGTACAATACCATTTCCAGTACACAAATCCATAACTTTTTCGTTCTTACGAACGTTAACAAAAGCAGATAGTAAAACCGCATCCATTCCAAAGCAAAACAAATCTGGATTTTGCAGAATTTTTAATTGATTTATTCCTAAATCATCTAATCGCTCATTGGGATTTCTCTCAATTATCATCTAACTTCGACTGCCTCTCCTGTTTCTCTAACTTTTCAAGTTCTCGCAATTCTCGATCCGACAATTCGACTTTTTCTTTTCTATGACGTTTCTTAAATTGAAGCTGATCGATCTTATATTCTCGAATCTCTTTTACATCTTCAACCATTATAACCACTTTTACAAGTTGTCGTAAAATATTAACACTTAGCACATCACCCTTAAAGCCATCATGCGTTGTGACACTATCACCAATATATGGGAGTTTTTTATTCAACTCTTCATATGTTTCTTCTTCATGTTTCAAACAACACATTAGTCTGCCACAAACACCCGATATTTTTGTTGGATTAAGTGACAAATTCTGTTCCTTAGCCATTTTAATGGATACTGGAACAAACTCGGATAAATGTGTGTGACAACAAAGAGGTCTGCCACAAATTCCAATTCCACCTACAATTTTTGTCTCATCCCTTACACCAATTTGGCGAAGCTCAATACGTGTCTTAAAGACTGCTGCCAAATCTTTTACTAATTCACGAAAATCAATTCGTCCATCTGCTGTAAAATAGAATAATACCTTATTATTATCAAAGGTATATTCCGCATCAATCAGTTTCATTTCAAGTTCATGCTTACGAATCTTTTCCATACATACGCGAAATGCTTCTTTTTCCTTGATTTTATTTTCTTCTTCCTGCTTTTTATCCTTTTCTGTTGCTAATCGAATTACAGGCTTTAATGGTTGATTAATACTATCATCCGAGATTTCTTTTAAGCCACCAACAACGGTACCAAATTCCACTCCTCTTGCAGTTTCTACAATTACAAAATCTCCCTTATTGATTGAAAACGATGCAGGATCAAAATAATATATTTTACCAGCTGGGCGAAATCGCACTCCAACAACTTTCGTCATGTTAATTCTCCTTTATAGTCAGTAGCAGCAATTCCATTGTTAGTTCAAAGCTTACATTTGCCTTCAATCTGCTCTTTGCTTTATCAAGAGAATGGATAATCAATTCTATTCCCTCATAGGCGCTCTGATCTGCTACCTTTCTAATATACTGTATTTCCTCTTTAAAAATCAAGTGATTCGCATCATTTGTTGCTTTAAAGAGCAATACATCACGATACCATACCGATAATAAATCCAAATAATCAGAAACATCCATTTTATATTCGGTTATATTTTTAATTGCCCCAATAATTTCATGAATTTCCATGTCATTAATATGGCGCATTAAAACAATTGCTTCTTGTTTTAAATGATCAAATTCTTCGCTTTTAGCAAGTGCCCTTGCACGACCAATATTCCCTCTTGCAAAAGCAACACAGACCTCTGCCTTATAACTCGGAATTTTTAGATCTTCCATTAAAAAATTACGCATTACCTCATCCGAAACTGGTTTTAACTGCAACGTTACACAACGACTTTGAATCGTTGGTAGTAAACTTTCTTTATTCGCCGTCAAAATCAATATAACCCCATAAGACGGTGGTTCTTCAAGGGTTTTTAAGAGCGCATTCTGCGCTTGGATTGTCATTTTGTCGCCTTCATTCATGATATAGATTTTGCGTGCACCTTGGTAGGGTTTTATAAGCATATCTCCAGATATCTTTTGACGAATATCTTCTACACCAATTGAATTTGGTTTTTCATGTGTTAACGTAATAATATCAGGATGGTTCCCCGTCATCGCCTGTTTACAAGAATGACAGATTCCACAAGGCTCTTTTCCACCTTTTTCACATTGAAGCGTCATTGCAAACACATTGGCAATAAACTCTTTTCCCGAACCCCTCTCACCACAAATCATGTATGCATGGGAAACTTTTCCTGTCATAACTGCTGTTTGAAGATGTTCAACAATTTGTTCCTGTCCAATTATATCCTGAAATTTACTCATTGATTTTTCACCCCATCTATACCTACTCTACTTACTCTTTACAAACAATTATGAGAAAATATCGAGTATCAGTCCTCGAATTTCCCCTATTTTATTTAAAATAGCCAAATGGTCTTTCTCGTCTTTGACTAACTCTTTTGCTAATTCATCGAGTGCGGAATCTACTTGTCTAATGATTCCATACACTCTATGCCGTCCCTTACGATCCAAAAAATTTTCTCTTGAAAATTGATGGCTCCTTGTCACGACTTCATTCATAAACTCTTTAATTAAACTACGATACTTTTTCATGTCCCGAACATCCATCTTTTTGGTTAATCGGTTTCCTTGCATCGTAATTTCTTCCATCAAACCCGTTAACCTGATTTGCAAATCTTGCTCAGCAATATTGCTAATTAGGGTAAACTTAAAAGATTGATCCGTCGGTGTTGCTTGTTTGGTTGGTTCTGTAATGGGTGCCTGCGATAATTGGTTTACTTTAATATCCATTCACTCACCCCCATGACTCTTCATATAAAGCACAATTGCATCTTTGCACTGCTCTAAATCATGATTATAGAATATTTGCCTAATCTTTGCTTTCTCTAAATTATCTTTTGAAAAATCCCGGGAATCCGCCAAAAAACGCCTGCATAACTCTTCATACTTAGGATGCTCCTGCTTATGCTCTCGTTCAATTGCACGATGCAAGCGCAGTCCATCATCTAGTTCAATCATTATTGCAATTACATTTTTTTGCCCAAAATAGTCCCGGGTTTTTTCATAGGACTCTAACGTCCCAATTATTAAATAATCTTCCTTACTTAAATCGATCTGTCCATCATCCACTGTGAAATAGTGCCACAGTCCATGACAGGTTTCATAGGTGCGAAGCTCAATTACGTTACCACTTGCTTGAATCTCTTCTAGCTGCTCTTTTGTAACAAAATGGTATTCAACACCTTCTTCTTCACCTTCACGAATCGGCCTAGTGGTATAGGGAACAATGGTTTTCAAAGAAACCCTTTCATCTTCAAGTATTTTTTTGTAAAGAGTATCCTTACCGGAGGAACTCTTTCCCATCAGATAAAAAATTTTTCCCATATACTCTCCCCTAGGTCGATTCGTTTATGTTCTTTATTTAGAATTTAATTAGACTTCTAATTAAATTTCTAATACGCGAATCATGTTTGTATTTCCAGCGATTCCAAGTGGAACTCCTGCTGTAAGAACTACAATATCACCTTTTTTAATATATCCAGCAGCTTCTGCTGCTTTTGCTGCTTCTTCAAATAAATCATCCGCTGTTTCTTTTTTATCAATCAAAATTGGCTGAACACCAAATGCCATATTCAACTGTCTGCAAACGCGTGGGTTTACACTACATCCGATTACTGGGCAGTTTGGTTTGTATTTTGATATTTTACCAACTGTACGTCCTGACATTGATACTGTAATTATTGCTGCTGCATCTAAGTCCATTGCTGTCGTACAAGTTGCATGAGAAATTGCAGTTGTTATATCAGGTTTGCTGCTGTAAGGTCTCTTACGGAAACGTGCTACATAATCGATATCTTTCTCAGCTCTTCTTGCTATTCTTGCCATTGCCTGAACAGATTCAAGTGGGTATTTTCCTTGAGCACTCTCTCCTGACAACATAATCGCTGTCGTTCCATCATAAATTGCATTGGCAACGTCTGTTGTCTCAGCTCTTGTAGGACGAGGATTGCTAATCATAGATTCCAACATTTGAGTAGCTGTGATTACGTGTTTTCCACAAGCAACCGCTTTTTTAATCATTTCTTTTTGAATTACTGGAACATCTTCAAAAGGAACTTCTACACCCATATCTCCACGAGCAACCATGATTCCATCAGCTACTTCTAAGATTTCATCTAAATTATTAATTCCTTGAACGCTTTCAATTTTTGCAATAATCTTAGCATGAGAATTGTTTTCTTCTAAGATTTTACGTACTTCTAACACGTCTTCTCTAGTTCTTGTAAATGAAAGAGCAACGAAATCAAATCCTAATTTCGCTCCAAAAACAAGATCCTTGTAATCTGCTTCTCCAACGAAAGGCATCGTGAGTACTACACCAGGTGCATTGATTCCTTTTTTGTTTGAAACATCTCCACCATTTAATACACGACAAACAATGTTTTCACCTTCAATTTTTTCAACGGTCATTCCGATTTTACCATCGTCAATTAAAACTGTACTTCCTACTGCAACGTCATTCTTAAGTCCTTTGTAGGTAATGCTTGCGATTTCTTTGGTTCCTAGAATATCCTCTGTTGTAAGTGTAAACAACTGACCTTCTTCAAGTGTAACCTTCTCATCCGCAAAATTACATAAACGAATTTCAGGTCCTCTTGTATCCTGTAAAGTAGCAACCGGAAGTCCTAGTGTAGCACTTACACGCATAATTCTTTCAAACTTTCCACCTTGCTCTGCATGGTCTCCGTGGGAAAAATTAAATCTGGCAACATTCATGCCCGCCAACATCAATTCCTTTACCATCTCATCAGTATTTGATGCTGGTCCAATTGTACAGATAATCTTTGTTTTTCTCATTTCAATACCCTTTCTTTTTTCATATCCTCATGTTAATTTTGTTTCACAAAGAACCTTAATATAATTTGATTCTTTGCTGGCTGGTCCCAAAACTGAAAGACCATTTATTTGATAGCAATTTACAATTTCTAATAAATCGCTATGAATAACTTCTCCTGGTATCACCAATGGTATTCCCGGTGGATAAAGATACAAATACTGAGCACTTACTCGCCCCAGCGCATGCTTTAAAAGTACTTCTTCCCTCTCATCGTTCAGGGCTTTAAAAATTGTTTTCGCAAACTCGCGCTTTCTATTATAGGAGCTTAGGTTTCCTTGATCCAAAGTGTAATCCAATTCTGAATCGATGGTGATTAGTGCGTTTGCAAGACCATCTAGGGCTTTACCAGAATCCATCATTGTTACAATTGCAACAACATGCTCTATCGATACTAACTCAAGTACCAAGTGATACTCTTCTCGTAGTCGATCGAATAATTCCTGACTTTTGATATTTGCGTGTTTTGTGGAAATAATGATTTTGGAATCATCAAATGTAGTCTCAAAATCTTCTTTTGTTAGGACTTTAAGTTTCTTTAATAAGGAAACCTTAGCATAGAAATTTGATAATGCCATGCGTAATTCATTAAGGCGCTGCTCACCTGACAGTCGCAAAAGTTCTACGCATCTAGAAATAGAATATAACAATATGTAGGAAGGGCTAGAAGATTGATAAACCGTCAGGTAATACTGTAAATATTCCATCAGTCCCTCATCTAGACCATAATTTGTCAAAAGTAATGCTGTTTGAGTCAAGGAAAGTGTTGTTTTATGTAAGCTTGTAATGACGATATCTGCTCCCTGTTCAATGGCGCTTTTTGGAAAATACGTGCTAATTCCAAGATGTGCCCCATGCGCAGAATCCACAATTAGAGGGATCTTATATAAATGGCAGATTTTTGCGATTTCTTCGACATTTGACAAAACCCCTTCATAGGTAGGCGATGTAATCACAACTCCAACTATTTTGTCAAAAGATTGTTCAAGTATTCTTTGAACTTGCTTTGGCTCAATTTGAGCATACAAACTTGGGATACTTGTTTCTTCAGGATCTAGAAACATTGTTTTCAAACGACAAATCTGCACTGCATGATAGACGCTTTTGTGAGCATTTGAACACATAAGAAGTGTATCTTTCAGCGTTGCCCGCGAAGACACTGCACTAATTGCCGCTAGTATTCCACAAGTGGAACCATTAATCAGAAAATGTGCGCTTTCTGAGTGATATAACTGTGCACATACATTTTGCTCACTCTGGATCACTCCTTCGGCATGATGCAAGTCATCAAACCCACTAATTTCTGTAATGTCCATTCTGTAGGCATTGTTCAAAAATGAATCTAGTGGTGCTCGTTTATGTCCTGGCATATGAAAAGGATAATCACCATTTATAGCATACTCTTTTAGTTTATCTGCTAGGTTTTCCGTGATGTTTTCCATAATGCTCTCCCTTATGGATGTGAATTGTTTCCAAAATAGAACAATACTTATCTGCAATCGTTACAATCCAAGCTTCTTTGCACCTTGGCGGATGGATATTCAGTGGAAACATATGTTTCTCAATAATATCCCGCTCTCTTCTTGTTAATGGGTATTCTTTCTCAGCATTGCTTAAAGCAGATTTTGCATGTGTAAATCCATGCATTTTGTAAAACTTGAGAATTGTCTGAAGTGAAATCTTTTTACCATGCCAATCATACTGGAAATAATCATGTAATAGTGCTCCTCGTACCAGTTCGCGTTCTCGAACTGAAAAAGGAAGTTTTCTGCTGATCTTTAAGCTCATTTTTGCTACATTTAAGCTATGATCATGTACTGACATCGTTCCATGTTGAATATGATTCTTACTATTCACAAAATGTTGTGAGTTTAGAATGTCATTCGCGTGATGCTTCAATAGACTCTTTACCGATCTCTGATTTAGATCAGATTTTTTTCTTTGCTCCATACAACCTCCGTGTTAAAAACATGCTCTACACAAGACTTTAACTACCTTAAGGCCCACTTAATAGCAATCAATTATAACATATCTAATACTAGATTCCAACACGTACAAATGCTTAAATGTTTTGAAATATTCAACCAAAAAATGTACGAAATGAACCACAAAAGCCAGATTATGCATGTATGCCATAATCTGGCTTTTTGTTTTTTGCAAAAACGATTTTATAATTTTAAAGAAAATCGAATAAAATGGATAAAAACTGGCCATCTTGACTGAAGCACACAGTCATAGTAAAAACTTGCTACACTGAGCACAAATAGCACTATAAGCCCAACTTGAAAAGCTTTTTTCACAAATTCTACTCTCAATCGAATCACTCGATTAAATATCTCCCGAATTCCTTTTGCCACAAAATACATGAGCGGAATAATGATTGGTAAAATATACCTCCCCTGAGGTTGGTAGTCTATTTTATAGGCACTATAGGTGCATAGTAGAATTGGAATTATAATACATCCTATAAACGATA
>CAZWNX010000013.1:0-1785 GCA_964635395.1 uncultured Lachnospiraceae bacterium | reverse complement strand
TAACATACGAATAACCGACCAGCCAGCTCTTGCATAAGTATGTGCCATGGATGGTTTTAAATGTGGAACAGCATATAACTCTGCATAGTAGTCTCTAATTCTCAATCCCAAAAAATCGCCATCAAATAAAATGTAGCTTCTTACAAACCACCACCCACATCCAATTATTACCATTGATAGGATTAGTAGTCCTTTTGACCATACGGTACCCCAATCCATTCCATACGACAAAACTCCTTGCTTATTCTCCCTTTTACAGATTGTTGATGTCAAAAATAGAACTGCACTAAACAAAATAAATCCATATGCATTATAATAGGATAGCGCACAAAAAATGATTCCAAGACTTAGTGTAATACACGTTTTCTTTGTCCAATGGTCTTTCAAGCCGCAAACCCATGAATAGCAGATCATTGCTGTTGACATAAGTGCCATCGAATCCGTATTGACATATACATTCATAAACATATTTTGTGGCAACAACACAATGAGTAATGTAAATATCCATTGATACCATTCGCTTTCGAATACTAGTTTTGACATCTTACGAACATAAATTGCCATAACGACGCCCATAACGACATTTACCATTCTAGCAGCCACTATGTATAGGTAAGCATTTTTTGTAAATAGTGATACAAACTTCATTGATAGTGCCGAGAAAATATACGATAGATAGGGCTGAAATCCATAAGAAAACCCCCAGGCTTCCATCCGTATTTCTTCTTCCGTTCCAATCGGTAGTTTACCATGTTCAAACATGTACATTGCCATGGCATATCTGCCCTGCTCATCTGGAGCATCACCCAATCGAAGCATCATCGCCCACAATCCAAAAATCATAAAAATTACTACATAAAAAACAATATCTTTCGTACTATATTTATTTTTAATCATAAATCCCCCAAGTCTGCATCTTTGTATTACTCTAGTAGTACTTTAATGCAGGCTCGGAATATTTACAATCCCATTTCCCTTATATTTACCTTAATATTTCCTTAATTGCTAAGCATCCCTATGCTGATAACTGTAATGAATAATATTTCTCCCGATTCCGTCCTTTTGAAATTCTCCATACCCTTCTGAAATCACAATAAAACCAAGCGTTTCAAGTATTTTTCTGCTGGCATAGTTTTCTTTTACAACGTCAGCATATAACGCATGTCCTGGATATTGATATTGCATATATTCCATCAAATTCTTAACGCATCTCTTACCAATTCCTTTTCCCCAATACTTAGGATCAAACTGGTAAAATAATCCAAAGGTATTATCGCTTAGAGATAACACAGGACATCCTACTATCCCTACAGGTTTTTTATCTACATATGCTACAAAAACAGTCTTTTTAAGTACTGTATCTTGATTTTGGACTATTATTGCGATTCGATCCTTCCATTCTTTCTTTTTAAGTGGATATGATATGTTTGTATATCTAGTCACTTTCTCATTTGTCCATAACTTCCACAAAAATCTTTTTTCTTTTCCTCGAAATTCAATTAATTGAATGACTTCCATTATTATCTCCCCTGATAATGCTGTAAGCATATAATATCCATATTTACTTTCAATTAATATAGTATATCACAATTCTCTCCACAAAAAAACGTCAGATTCCTCTGACGTTTCCCGATGAGCCACCGGGGACTCGAACCCCGGACAACTTGATTAAAAGTCAAGTGCTCTACCACCTGAGCTAGTGGCCCATATTTAACTGAATGAATACATAGAAAATGCCCAGAGCCGGAATCGAACCAGCGACACGAGGATTTTCAGTCCTCTGCT
>CAZWNX010000012.1:36152-39090 GCA_964635395.1 uncultured Lachnospiraceae bacterium | reverse complement strand
GCAAGGGCGGTGTCTTACATGGATAAAGTGAATCATGTTTCAATGGAATTACTTACGAAGAGTTTATTGCCTTGGTTTATAGCAGTATTAATACCGTCGATTGTGATTGATATTCTGTTGATCATTAAGTTTTGTAATAAAAAATATACAACCATTGTCTTTATTGGATATTTAGTAATTAATCTTGTACTTTATAAGCTATTGGTGTTTGGTTCCTATACATATTTGAAAGATTTGCTATCTCAAAAAAGTGTGACGTTGGGAGAAAAATTGATTCTATATGAAGAACGTATCATCATAGCTCCAGAAGTCGGCAGTGAAAAAACGGAACCTGTTTATAGGGTGTATGAACCACAATGGATTACGCAGATTGAAGAGAAAGATAATCAAATCATTTTGCATGGAGAAATTGAGGTGTATTATTATCTAAAAGACCAAACACTTTATTACACAAGTCAAGTGGAAAAAATGACAATTCCGGGATATCTTGAAAATCATGAACAGACACTAAAAGTGGCTGAGAAAATAAAAAGAGAGGGGAGAGATTAATTATGTTTGAAGTACTTAGAGACGACTTTAATCAGTACAAGAATCTTGTAAATGGAGAATGGAGGCAGTCAAATCATAGCCCAATTCAAATATATTCACCAATTCACCAAGAAGTCATTGGCTGTGTTAGTGCAATGACAAGGGAAGAGGTAGACCAAGTCGTTCAAGCTTCAAAAGAGGCTTTTAGACTATGGAAGCAGACCACGATTGAGGAAAGAGCAAATCTTATGTATAAGGTGGCCAAGCTATTAGAAGATTACAAATCAGATTTGACCCAGTTGTTGATGAAAGAAATTGCAAAGGATCGAAAAAGTGCTGATTCTGAAATTGAGAGAACAATTGATTTCATTAAATTTACTGCAGATACAGCGAGGAATTTGGCTGGAGAAACCATATCGGGTGATAGTTTTCCGGGATATAATAAAAATAAAATATCCATTGTGAAAAGAGAACCTTTAGGTGTTGTAGTTGCGATTTCTCCGTTTAACTATCCTATTAATCTTGCGGCTTCTAAACTTGCACCAGCTTTGATGGCGGGAAATACAGTTATTTTGAAGCCTGCAACGCAAGGAAGTATGTGCGGATTATTTTTGGTTCGATTATTTGAACAAGCTGGTTTTCCAAAAGGAGTGATACAATCAGTAACTGGAAAGGGGAGCGAAATTGGAGATTATATTACAACTCATCCGGGGATTGATTTTGTGAATTTTACAGGAAGCACTCAGGTGGGAGAACATATTTCGAGAATCACAAGCATGGTACCTTTGTTGATGGAGCTAGGTGGAAAAGATGCAGCAATCGTGCTTAAAGACGCAGATATAGAAGTGGCGGCATCAAATATTGTTTCAGGGGCATATTCCTATTCGGGTCAACGCTGCACTGCTGTGAAAAGAATACTTGTGGTGCCAGAAGTGGCTGATCTGTTAGTAGAAAGAATTTTAGAAAAAGTCAGAAATCTAAAAACTGGAAATCCACTTGAGCAGGATGATGTTACGATTATTCCACTTATTAACCAACAGGCAGCAGATTTTGTTATGGAATTAGTGGATGATGCAAGAATAAAAGGTGCCAAACTTCTTGCAGGTGGTGGGCGAAAGGGTAATTTGATTGAGCCTACATTGTTTGATTATGTTACGACAGATATGAGGCTTGCATGGGAAGAACCGTTTGGGCCAATTCTTCCAGTAATCCGAGTAGCCAATATGGATGAAGCAATAGAGATTGCAAACCAATCCGTATATGGGTTACAAAGTGCAGTATTTACGGAAGACATTGATGATGCATTCTATATTGCAAATCGACTTGAAGTTGGTACTGTACAAATTAATAATAAAACAGAGAGAGGACCGGACCATTTTCCGTTTTTAGGGGTAAAAGCATCAGGAATTGGGACGCAGGGAATTCGCTACTCCATTGAAGCAATGACGCGGTTAAAAGCAACTGTAATTAATTTAAAGTAATCCAATCTGAATAGGAACAGTTCATAATTTAAAAATTACAATATTAGTTGGGGGATATAATATGGTAAATGATATGAAAGTTAAGCATGGAAAATACATGAATGATAATTTGTCAGAGTTTGCTCAAAAACTAATTGATGCAGTACCTTGTGCAATGCTCACAGTAGATTTAGAGTGTAAGATAACAAGTTGGAATGTGATGGCGGAGCAAATCACTGGATATTCCAAAGAAGAGGTGTTAGGGAAAAAATGCCAAAATTTTATTTTTGAAGAATGTACCGGCCTTTGTGATTTAGAGGGGCTTGGAATGCATAAGCCGATGATGGGCCAAAAATGCAACATTACTACGAAATCAGGGGCCACAAAAACAATTTCAAAAAACATCGACTTGATCCGAGGTCAAAATGAAGAGAGTATGGGTGCAATTGCATGTTTTGAAGATGTGAGTGAACGACTTCGGATGGAACAGCTATTGCATGAAAGTGAAGAGCGATACGCTGCGATTCTTCAAAATACTCCAGAAGTAGTAATTATTCAACAAAGAGGGAAAATCGTTTTTATTAATGAAGCTGGAAGAGGCGGAATGGGATATGTGGATGAGGAAGTTATTAATAAGGACGCATTAAGCTTTTTCACACCCGAATCTAGACTTGAAATTATGCGAATGCTTCGAGAAAGACCAAATGCTGAAATAGCCAGTAGCTTTGAAGCCGAGTTTATCACAAAGAAGGGCATAATCAAGAATGTGTTAGTAAAATCCATTCCCATTACATACAATAAAGAATCTTCCATTCTTTCGTTGGTAGTTGATATTACCGAGCAAAAAGAGTATGAAGATAATTTACTTAGGAAAGAAAGACTTTTGACTGCACTGGCATATGCCATTAAACAATTGTTGAGTAAAGATAATTATGCGTTGGCCATTGATG
>CAZWNX010000012.1:30474-36052 GCA_964635395.1 uncultured Lachnospiraceae bacterium | reverse complement strand
GCCATTGATGGAAGGAACTGTTTTTTCTGAAATTGTTAGATGTGTCAAAGATGAAACGGTTAGAGAATTGCTTGAAACCCAGAGTATTTTGACAGTTGCAGTGTTTCCGGTATTTGTAAATCATATTTTTTGGGGGTTCATAGGTTTTGATGAATGTAAATATGAACGGATATTTACAAAAGGAGAGCTATCTTCACTAAGTGCCTTTGCAAGCGCATTAGAGAAAGCAATTGAGAGGACAATTGTTCAAGAAGATCTTCAAAAAGCAAAAATAGAGGCAGAATCAGCAAGTGTTATGAAAAGTCAGTTTTTGGCAAATATGTCCCATGAAATTCGAACACCGATTAATGGGATTATTGGATTTTTAGATCTTCTTCAAAGAACGGATCTAAGTAGTGTACAAAGGGACTATATTAAAGAAGCAAAAAAAGCAGCAGAGCATTTAACGGGATTGGTAAGCGATATATTAGATTTTTCAAGGATTGAAGCAGGTAAAATGAATGTTGAAAAGACATCCTTTAATCCTGTGAAAGTGATTGAAGAAGCGGTTACGCTAATTATTCCAAAAGCATATGAGAAAAAACTTGAAGTCCAAATCAAAATAGATCCTTTTGTCTCGCTAGAAGTAGTAGGAGATCCTATAAGGATTGTACAAGTGCTGGGCAATTTGTTAAGTAACTCACTTAAATTTACAAAGCAAGGTGTAATCGTTGTTTCATTGTGTCAAGAGAACTTAAATGAACAGGAAAGTAGCCTGATTTTTACGGTAGAAGATTCGGGGATTGGTATTCGAGAAGAGGTGTTAGAACAATTATTCAAGCCTTTTACACAAGCGGATAATTCGACAACAAGAGTCTATGGTGGAACAGGATTAGGACTTGCAATCTCGAAAGAACTAGTACGTTTAATGGGTGGAGATATTGATGTGGAGAGTAGAATTGGAGTAGGATCAAAATTCACATTTAATGTAATTGTAGAAAATATAAATGCAGAGAAGGTGTAGTGCGCCTTGCGGCGCACGTTTGTGTTAGGACAAAATTTCTTTTATGAATAAGGTTCGTTCTTCCCCGAGATCTACCAACTTAGGAGAAGATAGGGGTTTTCCAAAACGATTAAAGAAAACATTTACAAGGGGTCTAGGTCCTTTATTCTTGCGAATATTTGTAACAATACCCACCTCATCGTTAGATAATCTGACAAGAGCACCCATTGGGTAAAGCGAAATGTTATTCACAAAAGCATCGACAACTGCTTTGTCAAAATAAACACCACTTGTTCCATATGCAATCTCCAATGCTTCATAGGGTTTTAGTCTTTTGATTACAATATATTCAGCGAGTAATTGACAAAGACCAACAATTCTACAGCCTATTGGAATTTCTTCTTTGGCCAACCCTTTTGGATATCCGCTGCCGTCCCATTTCTCGTGGTGTCCCTGTACGATTTCAGCAATAGGTCTGGAAAAATCATTTTGGATTGCAAAATAGTATCCATATGTAGGGTGTTCCTTCCATAACAGAGCTTGTTGTCCTTCGAGATCTTCCTTTTCTAATAGGAAAGGCATCTCTAAGCACCCGATGTCATGGAGTAGTCCACCAATCATAATATCATAGATTTCTTGAGCACGAAGATTCATAACACTTGCTACAAGACCGGAAAAGATAGAAGTAACAACCGCTTTTTCTAGAAAATGAATACAGGGAGTTATGTTAAGCTGGACACAATAATCAAGAGTCTTCTCTTGCAAACAAATGTGAGTGATTAATTTCTTAATGTTTTTGGAAATTTCAATCATTTGATCACTCATATTTCCTTCTAAACGATCAGAAGTATATTTCTTAAGAGTATCTAAATATAATTGAGTCAGATACGTTTCCATTTGCTGGATGGGCGTAATATAGAGGGAATAAATATCCGCAATCTCTACGGATACAATATTGAGTGATGAAAGACGCTTAATAATGGAGTTGTTAATAATTGTTCCACTATTTAGCAACAATTTGCCGGTTTCAGGGTGGTAAATTGGCTGGCTAAGCTGCATTCCGGGCATACAATTTGTGAGTAATAGCTGACCCATAACGCCCTCCTTTCAGATGGTGACTGATAAAATGAATGGAAACTGTAGTTTGTGACTTTCTTCCTACATTAAATATATAGATTTTGAAAAAAAATGTCAAATCAATAACATGTGAAATTGCATTTTATTTTGAATTATGTTAATGTATTCTTAGTATAGAAAAGTCTATATATATTTTCAATTTTATTACATTCATGTAAAGGGATAGGAACACTAGAGGAGGGAATTGAAATGAAAAGGAATTTTAGAAAAGCATCAACTATGTTAAGCTTGGCAATTGTGGCGAGTTTAACACTTACAACTCCAGTAATGGCGGCTACCAATACGAGTATTGCCAAATTACAGGAAGAACAAAAAGCACACAACCAAAAAATTGCTGACGACAACAAAGCAGCAGTAGAAGCAGCAATCGCTGCAAAGGTTGGAGCACAAAAAGCAGCAATCGAGGCTACAAAAGCAAAAGCAGAAGCAGCGAAAGCAGCAGCAGTTGCAAAAGCAACAGATGTAAAAGCATTAATTGAATCAGCAAATGCAGCAAAAGTAGCGGCTCAAAAAGCAGCAGTAGAAGCTACAAATGCAAAACAAGCTGAAGCAAAAGCAAAAGCAATCAAAGTTGCTGCGGATAATAAAGCAGCAGTTGAGGCAGCGAACTTAACAAAAGTTTCTGCACAAAAAGCAGCAGTAGAAGCTACAAAAGCAGCAGCAGAAGCAGCAAAAGCTCATAATGCAGCAGTAGCAGAAGCAAACAAAGTTGCAGTTGAAGTAGCAAACTCAGCAAAAGTAGCAGCACAAAAGGCAGCTATTGAAGCTACAAAAGCAAAAGCAGAAGCAGCAAAAGCAAAAGCAGCAGAAGTTGCAGCAACAAACAAAGCAGCTGTAGAAGCAGCAGTTGCAGTAAAAGTAGCAGCACAAAAAGCAGCAATTGACAAAACAAAAGCAGATGCAGAAGTGGCAAAAGCAAAAGCGGCAGAAGTGAAAGCAGCAAACAAAGCAGCAGTAGAATCGGCAAATGCTACCAAAGTAGCAGCACAAAAAGCAGCTTTAGAAGCAGCAAAAGCAAAAACTGAAGCAGCAAAGGCAAAAGCAGCAGAAGTTGCAGCAGCAAACAAAGCAGCAGTAGAAGCAGCAAACTTAGCAAAAGTAGCAGCACAAAAAGCAGCAGTTGAAGCTACAAAGGCAGCAGCTGAAGCAGCAAAAGCAAAAAATGCAGCAATTGCAGCAGCAAATAAAGCAGCAGTTGAAGCAGCAATTGCAGAAAAAGTTGCTAAACAAATTGCAGCTATGAAGAAATAATTTGAATGTTTTGAATGTAAAAAATTGAACGTTAAAATGAATGAAAAGTAAAAACCTTCAGGCGATCTGCTTGAAGGTTTTTTGCTGATTATGATTCTATATTTTTGAAATGGTATTACAAAAGATAAAAATAGAGTTGTTGCAAGAGATACGTTTCATTATATTTAGTGGCATATTGGTATAGTTTGCGCTTGGCGAGTAGCTGCTTTTGAGAGTCTGTTTTTGCTATCGCAATAAGTTTTAGCATAGACGCCTTTTCTTTTGTTGAAAGCTGATTTTTGAAATATCCAAAGATGTGAAGAGCAGCATTTTCAAAACAACCAGGAGTTACTTTGGAGGCTAAACTTAAATCAATGAGTTTATAGAAATCAAAAGGACTACAAGTGGATTTGTTTTTCAACAGTTTTCGAATTGCCAAATAGTTTGCTTGTGAGTGTTCTAGTACTAGATATTTATATCGGCTCCATTCCATTTCTAATTGTTTTACAACTTCAATTGGATTGGTGGTACAATATGCCAGGACACATTTTTTGGCAGATAGGTTTTTGTCTTTTACCTCAAGCATAATATCGAGTTCGCTGTTTTGAATGAAATAATCGGAATTGCGGATGTTTTGTATCAAATCATCTAGAAGCATTAAGTGAATGGTAGCAGAATGAGCACCCTTTCGTTTTCCGGCAGCTTGTTGGGAATAGTGAATTTTCTGATTTCCATCCAAAGGCCCCCAAGTGGATGCGCATGCTTTTAGCCACTCTGAGGTTGTCTTATCATTACTAGGGTTGATTTCATGATGAAGCAAATCAAATACGATGGGTGCATGGGTAGCTTGGGAAATGTTGTATACATCGAGGATGCTGTATGAACGCTCATCATTTTCAAGGACTAAGCGATTTTTGATAGTTTGTGAAAGAAGATGGTATTGATGGATGAATCGATTCATAGAAGCTGGTTTGTCTTGGTAAACGCCACCGATATGAAGAATTATTTTGTGAGAAAAGTCAAGTTTCATCAGATCAAGAACAGCAGTGTGATAATTAAGGTCTAATAGGGAGGCATTCACAACATTTTCGTGAGGTGAATTTAACACGCAGTACTGCCCGGGGTGCATAGATACACGTAGGTGGTTGTCTCGAATCAGAGATCCGAGGTCTTCTAATTCTTTTTGAACATATGTTTTCCAATCGAAGGGATAATCGGCACTGCTGGCAAACGGGATGAAATCCGAGCTGATTCTTAATAGTGAAATGGAGTGTTTGATATTATATTCAATCATATTTCTAAGAGAAGATATATTATGCTGTATTAGGTTTGCAACCACTTCATTTGTTAGATTTTTCTTTAAACATGTTCTTATGATGGCATCTGGTTCACCAACTAATTTACATGCATATCCAAATCGAATACTCATAAATAGGGCTCCTTTCTAGAATGCGATACGCAGATCAAAGGAAACATAGCAAAAGTAGTTCTTGAAAAATAATGTAAAACATTGTATGAATAATG
Source organism: uncultured Lachnospiraceae bacterium (assembly GCA_964635395.1). Taxonomy (GTDB): domain Bacteria; phylum Bacillota; class Clostridia; order Lachnospirales; family Lachnospiraceae; genus CAZWNX01. The sequence goes on along the minus strand of CAZWNX010000012.1, from coordinate 31,179 downwards.
ATAGCATATTACTATAGATTAATCAAAAAGATCCAATTATCTAAATGATAGAGAGGGAGTTCGTTTGAAAGTAGAAAAACAAGAAAGAAATTTTGGGTTAGATCATTTGAGGATTTTTTGCATTTTGTTATTATTTCCGTTTCACACGGCGATGATTTATAACGAGTGGGGGAGTTGTTTTATATTACGCAGAAGGCTTCGAGGATTGCAAGTATCTTTGTGCGAAGTGTTTATCCTTGGTGGATGAGTGGTTTGTTTGTTTTGGCGGGAATATCAACAGCCTATGCACTTAAGATTCGATCTTCAAAGGAGTATACCAAGGAACGCTTTATGAAACTTGGGATTCCTCTTTTATCAGGTGTAGCGCTTGTTATACCAGTTCAAAGTTATATTTCAGATGTTGTACATTTTGGTTATAAAGGGAATTATTTTGAACATTTAATTGTCTTCTTCACAAAGTGGACTGATTTAACTGGAGGAGATGGGGGATTTACCCCAGGGCATCTTTGGTTTATTTTGTATTTGCTTGTGATTTCGCTGATTACGTTGCCGCTATTTATCTGGTATCGTAAGAAATGTACGAAGTCGGTGTTTGCCAAAACCAAGCTCTGGATGCTACTTCCTTATGGGGTTATTATTTATCTTATGACGGCAGTCCTTGATATTGGTGGAAAAAGTATTGGAGAATTTATGGCCTGCTATTTG
>CAZWNX010000012.1:20817-30374 GCA_964635395.1 uncultured Lachnospiraceae bacterium | reverse complement strand
ATTTCCACTGTATTATTTTCATCAGTCAACTCTTGTAATTATAGCGTTTTTTACTGTAAAGATGACAAGTAACAGAATTCTTCAATATGCAGTGATTGCGCTAGGATCATTGCTTGTAACACTGCTTGTCTATGAGGTGCTAAAGCGTTTTAAAGTGACTGCATTTTTATTTGGTATTAAATAGGGGAAGATTCAAAATGACTAATAGGCGTATGTGAAGGGTTGGTAAATATATGAATGGGACTATGTTTCAAGGGTTTGAATGGTATCTTGAAGGGAATCAAAAACACTGGGAAACCATACGTGATATGGCGGCTGATTTAAGTGCAATGGGAGTGACAGCAGTTTGGTTACCACCAGCTTATAAAGGTGCACAGGGAAATCAAGATGTAGGCTATGGAGTGTATGATTTATATGATTTGGGTGAGTTTGACCAAAAAGGAAGTGTTGCTACAAAATATGGAACAAAGGAAGGCTATTTGGAGGCAATCCGAGAACTTCAAAAGCAGGGCATCTATGTGCTGGCAGATATTGTTCTCAATCAAAGAATGGGTGCTGATGAGGAGGAAGAGGTAGAAGTAATTCCTGAAAACATGATGAACAGAGGACAGATTATTGGTGGAAATGAAAAAATCCGAGTATACTCAAAGTTCACTTGTCCTGGAAGAAATGGGAAATACTCGAATTATCAATGGTCCCATAAGGATTTTGATGGAGCGGACTGGGATTCCAAAAATCAGCGTAAGGGTTTGTTTCGGTTTGCTGGAACAACTTGGGAGCAGGATGTGGATTCGCAGTATGGAAATTATGATTATTTGATGGGGGTGGATGTAAGTACGGATACGCCTTGCGTGATACAGGAGCTAGATTCTTGGATTGCGTGGTATCTAGAAACAACAGGCGTAGATGGGTTTCGTCTAGATGCTGTAAAGCATATTAGCTCCTATTTTTATGACAGATGGTTATCCAAAATACGTAATTCGACAGGAAAAGAATTGTTTGCTGTTGGTGAGTATTGGAGCTTTCAAGTAGATTCTTTAAAAAAATATTTGGCAAATACGAATTATAAAATGAGTCTATTTGATGTTGCACTCCACCAAAATTTGTATCAGGCGTCTAAAGGCGGTGGTTATTATGACATGCGTAAACTACTAGATAGTACTTTGTTAAGAGAGAATCCAATTTATGCAGTGACGTTTGTGGATAATCACGATACACAACCTGGACAAGCGCTTGAGTCCTATGTCGAAACTTGGTTTCGACCAATTGCGTATGCACTGATTTTGCTTTGGGGAGACGGTTACCCATGCGTCTTTTGGGGAGATTTGTGTGGACTTAATCAACCGAATATAGAGCCGATGTCTGAAATTGAGCAAATGATACGGTTGCGAAAAGATTATGCGTATGGACCAAGGCATGAGTATTTTGATCATTGGGATATTGTCGGATTTACGAGAGAGGGTGGAGAACAAGCCGTTTCAGGACTAGCTGTATTGATGACGGATGGGCCTGGTGGTCAAAAAAGAATGTATGTTGGGAAGAGATTCAGAGGCGATATCTATATGGATGTACTTAATAAATGTGGTCAAAGAGTTACGATTGATGAAGATGGGTGCGGAAACTTTTACGTAGAAGGTGGGAGTGTAAGTGTTTATAAGAAAGACGATCGTTCTAAATAGAGCGGATAAAACTGTAAAAATAAACAAGAAAGTATGAAAAACACTTCCATTCTATGTTAGAATGCTAGAATTCACTTGAAAATAAAAAATTATCTTGCTAGAATTCGCAGAAAACCTTATAATTATTCTACTAGAGATACACGTTTAGGTTGTGACTAAGATATTTTGTGGATAGTTTATGCGAGTGACTATGTTACTCGCTTTTATTATGTAGTTTAAAAAAGTAATTTATGTTGTATGGGTTCATACGAGAAAAGGAGAAACATGAGTCAAATCAGATACGAAGATTCAACAATTAGCGCGTCAATACTTAGAGCAGTAAAAGAGATGGGGTTTGAAGAAATGACACCAATCCAAGCACAGGCAATACCAGTATTGCTTGAGGGAAGGGATATCATTGGTCAGGCGCAGACTGGAACCGGTAAGACGGCAGCATTTGGGATTCCACTTATTGAAAGAATGGATCCTAATAATAGAAAAGTTCAGGGAATTGTTTTATGCCCTACAAGAGAGTTAGCAATTCAGGCTGCAAATGAAATTAGACAATTTGCGAAATATTTGAATGGAATTAAAGTCCTTCCTATTTACGGAGGGCAAGATATTAATAAACAAATCAGGTCACTTCGTTCAGAAGTACAGATTATTGTGGGTACCCCTGGAAGAGTTATGGACCATATGCGAAGACATACATTAAAGCTAGGTGATATAACATGTGTTGTTTTGGATGAAGCAGATGAAATGTTAAACATGGGATTTAGGGAAGATATTGAAACGATTTTAAAGGAAATCCCATCGGATCACCAAACAGCGTTATTTTCAGCAACAATGCCAAAGGCAATATTGGACATTACAAATACCTATCAAAGAGATGCACAGCTTATCAAAGTTGCGGAGAAAGAACTGACTGTTCCACTCATCAAGCAATACTACTACGAAGTAACCAATAAGCAAAAGGAAGAGGTTGTCTGTCGCCTTATAGACTATTATAATCCAAAATTGAGCTTGATTTTTTGTAACACTAAAAAGATGGTTGATGATTTAGCCGAAAGCTTAAAAGGACGTGGATATTTTGCAGAAGGACTACACGGTGATCTCTCACAATATCAAAGAGATAGTGTTATGCGTTCATTTCGTGAAGGTAGAACAGAAATACTAATTGCTACAGACGTAGCGGCTAGAGGTATTGACGTAGACAACATAGAAGCAGTGTTTAATTATGATGTTCCTCAAGATATTGAGTACTATGTTCATAGAATTGGAAGAACGGGACGTGCAGGTCGTAAGGGTCGCGCATTTACGTTTGTCGTAGGAAGAGAAATTTTCAAGATAAGAGATATTGAAAGAACCTGCAAAACAAAAATGAAGGCAAAAACGGTTCCAACGGCAGCAGATGTTACAGCAACAAAATCGGAAAAAATTCTTTTAGAAATGATTGATATTATTCGTGATAATCAATTAGAAAAATTCCTTCATATCATTGAAGCGAAAATCGATGAAGAGGATTGTACTGCAATTGAGATTGCAGCAGCTTTCTTAAAGCAATCAATGGGAGATGAACCAGTTGATATTGAAGTGTCTGCATATAAACCGGGTGGTAATCGTTCTTCGTTTGAAAAACGCGATAAGTTCTCAAAACCTTATAGGGGAGATCGGGACTCAAAGCCTTATAAAAACAAAAAGCACGATAAGGGCGAGAAAAAAGACAAGGGCGATAAGTACAAAAAACAAGCTCCTTCAGCAAGTGAAATGTATGAAAAGCGCAAACGTAGCAGAAAAGAAATATAGAACTTTAGTCACAGAAACGCCATTTTGTGCAGCTGTACGAAGTATTTGAAAATATTAAGACAATATGCACAAAAAAGCCGAAATAACACGAAAAAATTACTTGCTTTTAACCAAAAAGGTACTTTTCTTTATTGCTAAATCATGGTATTATAATCCCATTAAGGGATGTATAAGTTCTTTTACTATTTTAGGATATTACAGAAAAGAGGCTAGCATATTATGAATGAAAAAAAAGCAATGAATATGACACTTAAAATGAAAATTTTGCTGTTGTCGTTTTTCCCAATCGTATTTACTGGATTGGCTATCTTAGTTCATATATTTTTAGTGGCAGGAAAGAACTTAGATGCATCACAAAAATCACTTATGTTAAAAGGCGTTTTAGTGATTATGGTTTTGGTATCAATTGCAACAGTCGTTGTGATGAGAATTATGATTTGGGGTCTTGTAGGAGCACTTCAGAGATCAATGAATGTTTTATCGGAAGCAGCAAGCGGTAACTTAACGGTTTCAATGAATGATAAAGATGTTAGTAGAACAGATGAAATCGGTGCACTTGCTTCAAGTATTAACGGAATTATCGGCTCGCTAAAGAATTTGATTGCACAGGCAATAGATACTGCAGATGTTATATTAGAATCCTCTGAAAGACTTGAAAGAATGGCAATTCAAACAACATCGGCGTCGGATGATGTAGCACGTTCAATGACGGAAATGGCAAATGGAGCAACTGCTCAAGCAAATGAAGCTCAGAATGTATCTGAAGCGATTATGCGTATGGGTGAAGGAATCGAACAAACATCAATGGCTGTACAGAGTCTGATTAAGAATGCAGATCAGATGAAGAAGGCTGGACAAGCTGGAGTTGAATCTGTAGATGATTTGGAAAACATTTCACATAAAGTTAAAAGTCAAATTGCAATTATCTATGAACAGACGAATACGACTAATGAATCTGCACAAGAGATTCATAAAGCGACAGAACTTATTTCTTCCATTGCAAGTGAAACCAATCTATTGGCTTTGAACGCATCAATTGAAGCTGCAAGAGCTGGCGAGAGTGGACGTGGATTTGCAGTAGTTGCAGAACAAATTAAGAATCTTGCAGAACAATCAAGGCAATCAGCTAAAACGATTGAAGCGATTATTAAGAACCTATTAGAAGAATCCGAGCAAGCAGTTAAGACCATGAATACAGTGGATTCTATTATCGGATTACAAGCAGATAAAGTTGAAACAACCAAAATGGTTTTTGATCGCGTAAATGATGGACTTAGAGTTACAATTGAGGGTGTTGAGAATATTGCAAACAATACACAGATGTTAGATGAAGCAAAGGAACAGGTTCTTAGTTCGATTGAAAACTTGTCAGCTTTCTCAGAAGAGAATGCAGCTACAACACAGGAGACGGCAGCATCTACAGAGGAACTTGCAGCAAGTATTTCGGAGACAAAAGTTGCAACGAGTGCTTTGTATTCAGCTTCTGATAAGTTAAATGCAGACTTAAATGTATTTCAACTCTATAATTAATCTTTTAGAAAAAGAATTAAAATAAAAAATGTGTGGTTTTTTACCACACATTTTTTATTTGCTGATAATAGAAAATTGCTAATTGAGTTCGGTCTCTAAGACAGAGTTTTTCAAGAATGGTGCTTAAATAGTTTCTTACAGTTCCTTCGCTCAAATACAACTCTTCAGAGATTTCTTTGTTATTCTTACCATTCGCAACTAGTTTAATAATTTCGAATTCTTTGTCAGTTAAATGAAAAGAATGAATGTCACAAGTATCCGAACGATTCATCAGATTTGGAATTTTTGTTATAATATCTGCACCATATACATGCTGCCCTTTATGTACAGCAAGGAGAGCGGGTGCGATACTTTCGTAATCATGTTTTAGTAAGTAACCACAAGCTCCGATTTTTAAAGCACTTATAATATAAGAATCATCTGAGAATGTAGTCAGTAACAAAATTTTGGCACTGGGATATTTGTTGAGAATAATCTCACCGGCTTCTAAACCATTCATTTGCTTCATCTGTATGTCCATAAGTAATACATCTGGCTGATATTGATCATAAAGATCAACGGCTTCTTTCCCATCGGTTCCGATGGCAATAATCTCAAATTCTTTTTGCGATTCTAAAATTGTTTTGAGTGATAGGGCAACGAGTTGATCGTCATCCACAATTATAATTTTCATAGTCTATCCTTTCATTACAGAAATTTGAATCCGAAAACCGTTGTCAGTTGTGATTTTTAGAGTACCATTTAGATTCTTCACTCGCTCAGCGATACTACTTAGGCCCAACCCTGTATCAGAAGAAAAATGTATATTTGTTCCATTATCATAAATATGTAATTGGTAAAAGCCAGGATGCTCCCTTAATATAATGGTTGCAGTTGTGGCGTTACTGTGTTTTGCAATATTATTCAGTGATTCTTTAAGGATTGACAAGAAGGAGTATTTGATTGACTTTGGTATTGCTTCTCCAAAATCATAATCTAGAGTGATGTCATATTCTGGAAAGCCATTTATCAAATCTTCAATTGCAGACTGTAGATGTATTGTATCATCATGTAGGTCGTGAACACTAGCACGAATGGAAGTCATAGCTGTATCGAGAGTATTTTGTAAAGAATCATAGGGGGAAAGATCCACTTGTTTATTTCGAAGAATCATTTTCAATGCAGCTAGTTGCAAGATAGAGCTAGTTAACAAATGGCCTACATTATCATGGATCTCTCTAGCTATACGGTTTCTTTCTTTTAGTGTTGCTAAGTGTATTTCATAGTCTTGCTTTTCCATGAGATCATGATTTTTTCGCTCGAGTAATAGTGTTAGTTCGGTGCTGTCATCGCGAAGCTTTCTCATTTGCTCATTTAGCAAGAGATTTTCCGCATAACTTTTTTGTAATAAATAACTTGCAAATGAGAGGATTAAAAATAATGCCATATCTTGAAATTTTAAATTCAAATTATGAATATATATGAATTCAAGCAATAGATACAGAAGATAGATGGGTAAGTAATAGAAGACTTTCTCATAGAATAGGTCATAAATCATCACAGGAATAAACAGCAGAAAAAGTGGATTTAGAACGCATAATATAATGTAGAGAATAAATAGACAATCTTTATATAATTTCTGCTCAAAACCGGTAATAAAGCAGGTTATTGCTATTGTGATTAAATAAATCCAAATAGGAATAAAGGAATCCATGCTATAAATAGAAAGGAATGAACATAAAATCATAATCACAAACTTATGGATAATCGGTTGCATAGAAGTTGTATCCCTCCTAAGGGGTGCTTAAATAAGGCGATTTATTGAGTTACATTAAAATACAGTTAAATTATACATTACGAATTCGATTATGACAAATGTCATGTGAAAGACTGACATCACTCACTGTTATTTAAATCCATATAGAACTATACTTTACTTAGAAAACAAAAACAATGATTCACAGGAGGTTCATATGGATAGTGCAGTTAAGGTAGAAAACTTAGTAAAACGTTATAAGGAGTTACTAGCTCTTGATCATTTCAATTTGGATATTAAAGAAGGGGAGATATTTGGATTGTTAGGTCCAAATGGTTCTGGAAAAACAACAACAATCAATTGTATTTTATCATTGTTAAGTTTTGATAAGGGTGAGATCCATGTACTTGGAAAAGAGATGAACCCAGATTCCTATGACTTAAAGAAGAATATCGGTGTTGTAATGCAGAACGTAGCTGTATTTGATGAGCTAACCGTTTATGATAATATTGATTATTTCTGTGGACTCTATATTCGTGATAAGAAAATTCGAAAACAGCATGTTGAAGAAGCAATAGAATTTGTTGGTTTATCCGATTTTCGAAAGTTTTATCCCAAAAAGTTATCGGGCGGACTACTGAGAAGATTGAATATTGCCTGCGGAGTTGCGCACAAGCCTAAACTAATCTTTTTTGATGAGCCAACAGTTGCGGTTGATCCACAGAGCAGGAACAAAATATTAGAAGGAATCGAAGAATTAAATCGAAATGGAGCAACGATAATCTACACCTCTCATTATATGGAAGAAGTAGAACAAATCTGTACGCGTATTGCAATTATGGATAAAGGTAAAAACCTTGCGATTGGAACCAAGGAAGAACTCAAGAAGATGATTAAGAATACAGAGACGGTTACGGTAGAAATAATTGGTCTTGATGATAAAAACCTACAAGAGCTAAAAGAACTTTCACATGCATATGAAGTAACCTATGAACGAAATTTACTTAAAATTCTCTTTAGTGGTGGAAAAAGGAATTTAGTTCAGGTGATGGATTACTTGACTCAAAAAGATTTGTCGTTTGCAAGAGTGTATTCTGAGTTGCCAACACTAAATGATGTGTTTCTAGAAATTACTGGCAAAGAGTTAAGAGATTAAGAGGGAGAAAACTATGTTTATTCATAATTTTTACTATTCGTTAAAAGCAATTTTGAGAGCCAAGGAGCCATTGTTTTGGTCAGGAGTATTTCCTATTGCACTTGCAACATTTATGTTTATGGCATTTGGAAAGATTTACGAGTCGCAGGAAGTATTTCATGCAGTTGATGTAGCAATTGTAGAAAACACTGAGAACGAAACCTTTATGGATGTTGTGGATACTCTTTCAAAGGGAAATGAACCACTTTTGGTACCACTCATAGCAAGTGAACAGGAAGCAGTTCAAGCACTTAAGGATAAGAAGGTTTTTGGAATCATCTATGTGAATGATAAAATTTCTTTAGAGGTTCAAAAAAATGGATACGAGGAGACGGTTCTAAAAGTATTCTTGGAAAATTACCTTCAAGATGAAACACTGATTCATGAAATTATACAGAAAGATCCATCTAAAGTGCAAGATGCAATTGATGTAATAGCTAGTGATATGCAATATTATAAAGAAATTAGCACGAGTGATGGAAATCAAAATGTATATGTGAGTTATTTCTATGCAGTACTTGCAATGAGCTGCCTGTTCTCAGGGTTTAATGGACTTGATCGAGTTCTTAAGTTGCAGGCAGATTTCAGTGCATTAGGACAAAGAAGGAGTGTTGCACCAACTCATAAAATGGTGGTTATCTTATCCGAATTCTCGGCTGCATTATTTGTACAGTTTATGATTGGTGTTACTACATTTATGTATATGTGGGGGATATTGGGAATTGACTTTGGGAGCAAATGGCTCGCATTAATTGGAATTATTTTCCTAGGAAATGCAATGGGAATTTCAATTGGAATGGCAATGGCATCCATTCCTAAGATTGGCGAAGGTGTCAAGATTGGTGTTTTGATTAGTGCGAGTATGTTGATGAGTATATTGGCAGACTTATGCGCATCGGGTGTAAGGAACACGATTGAGCACAAATTTCCGCTGATTAATCGTATTAATCCTGCCGCGCTTGTTGTGGATTCCTTCTATTCTTTAAACGTATATGACAATTATGAACGATATGGAAGAAATATGTTGTCGCTTGGAGTTGTAACAATTATTTTTTGCACAATTAGCTTTTTGTTGATAAGGAGAAATCGATATGCAAGTTTATAAAACATTCTTTAAAATACTATACATGCAAAAAATACAAATCATTATGTACCTGGGAATTTTTTCGTTGGTAACAGTCTTTGTTTCCTCACAGATGGAAAAAAATGCAAAACAAGATTTTGTGGAGCAGCAATACAAAGTAGCGATCTTTGATTATGATCATAGTCAGGTTAGTGAAGGTATTTCAGAATATTTGGCGTCACGGCACAAAATTGTAACGATCAAAGAAGATGAAAAAGAAACGTTGCAGGATGAATTATATAATCGAAATGCTCATTGCATCATTCGTATTCCACAAGGATATGGAGAATCTTTTGAAACATCAAACCGACTAAAATTAGAAGTTGTTGCAATCCCAGGGACAATTTATTCGGATACTATTGAAATGCAGGTTCAGTCTTACATGAAGCACTTAAAGGCATTGATTGTAGGTGGTGCCACAAAGGAAGAGGCAATCAACAAGATTGTAAATATTCTAGATCAAGAAGTAGATGTCACATTATTGGATAAAAATTCAAATGGAACGTATTC